>JBFHVQ010000016.1:0-46575 GCA_041589455.1 Gammaproteobacteria bacterium
GCACTTTCCAAATGAAATTATCAATATTGTGAAATATCATCACCAGCTTGACAACAAAGCGCATCGAACGGTAGAGCTCTTTATTGTACATCTTGCCAACCATATGGTGAGGGATATGGGGTTTAGTCTTAAGTCAGGCGATGATGCTGAACTAAGTGCTGTTGAATCTGCGAAATTATTGAAGCTAGATGAAGTCTCATTGGATAGGATAAAGCTTATCGCTATGGAAGATATTGAAGATATTATTGGTAAGATTTAATCAGTTTATATTTATCTTTTAATATATATGTTTCTATTAATTTTCAGCACTCAGAAATCGTATCTCTAATCTAGCTTTCATTAATGAGCCTGTTATCTCGTAACTTTTATGCCGGTAATCAGAAAATCAGTGCAGCGAGTTACTTGCATATATAAAAAACATTTAAAAAACAATGAGATACGACTTATGTGGCGGTGTATGTATTTTTACTCACTAACAACATTCTAACAATATGCTCTTTATAATTTTATATATTTGCTATAGTATCACTGTAGATGCATGGTATCTGATGCCGTGCGTAAATGATCATCGATTTTGGACGTGAGCAAGATGGTCATGAGCAGTAATATAAAGCATGGCTTTCCTTGCAGTATTTTTTATTTTTAAGAGAGAGTCTATGTTAAAAACCTTTCGCGCACTTAGTCTTATTGAAGGCCTTTCCCTAATAGCTCTGTTTTTTGTGGCGATGCCCGCCAAATATTACTTTCAGAGTTTCGATATCGTTTTCCAGGTTGGTATGACTCACGGAATTTTATGGCTGGCCTATTTTGTGTTTTCACTGGTAGTCAGTCATAAACAAGGCTGGTCTGTTGCATTATGGGCGGTTGTATTAATCGTGTCGTTTGTGCCATTTGCGTGTTTTATTCTGGATGCAACACTAAAACATGAAATGCGCTTTAGTCAGCAAAATGCCTGATTAATTTCTAATGTCAGATTAAGTCATTTAATAAGTTGTATCGCAACCTGGCTTTCTTATATGTCTTGTTTAGATAGAGAGATCAGGTAACTTTATTCAGATTAAAATATGACGGCATACCCTGTATCGGTCGCCTGTACTTATGGGTATGTGTATCGAATTTTCTTAGAAATGAAGTCCGCTTCCCAATACAGAAGGTATGTATATAGTTTTGCGCTATCGAGAATAAATATAATCTATTCCGATATTAAAAACACTTGAGATCATATGGGTTCGACTTTAATATGACAGTATGGACTTACGTGGTTATAGATTTAGATTTAAGCGCGTCGTCCTATTATAAAAATATAATGCTGTTGCTGTTATATGGATTTTTTTCGAAGGGGGGATTATGTTCTGTGAGTATTCGAATACAGCGACTTGGCACAATGTATCGTATGCTTGATTCGGAGGGGCTTGATGTCTAGAAAAAAACGTTATCTTACAAAAGGCGTACCACAGCTAATTTTATTATCTGGAGACAAAGGTGAGCCGTGTTTTTTTGTTGATAAGGATTACGAGTTTTTCCTGCAAATATTACATGATGCGATAAATGAGTTTAACTGTGATATCCATGCTTATATTTTGATGCCTAATCATGTGCATCTGTTGGCAACTGCTCATTCACCTAGTGCGGTGCCCAATATGATGCAAACTATCAGCTCTCGTTATATTGTTTATTTCAATAAAACCTACGGATTGACTGATAATATCTGGCAGTCGGGTTATAAATCTAGCCCGCTTGAAAGTGAATCATATCTTCTCAAAAGTATGATTTATATTGAGCAGAACCCGCTTCGTGCCTCTCTGGTTGACCGGCTTTCTGATTATCGCTGGTCAAGTTATCACCATAATGTCTTGCTACAGAGTGATGGCCTATTGCGTCCACACGCTTTATATATGCAATTATCAGATTATCAGGAAGAGCGTGTTCTGTCTTATAAAAAGCAGCTAGACGTTATGATGGATAGTAATACTCTGGGTGTCCTAAGTAATACAATTGAGCAGCAGGGAGTGTTAGGTAGTCGTGAGTTCGAAGAACGGATTACTGATACTTCACCACTATATCGTGATACGGATGAGTGTACAGATTGTGTAATGTACTATTGAGTTTTTTTCTTCAATAAATCGTTCTTTTCATGACTCTTTTGGCGAGGCATTCGATTGCATATTTTTGAATTAGACTCCCTTATTACAGTTGCTTGAGATCAAAAATAATTCAATCGATCGATTATCTGTCGTATTTGAAGGGCACTAAAGTTGTATATGCAACTATGTTGGCTTATCATTTACTGATATTTAACGTTGTATCTCTGAGTGAAGCGTGTACTTAATAAAGTCGACTGTCACTGTATGGTTCTTCTCGTTCCACGTTTTCCTTGCCTGGTCAGGGGTCTAATTGCATTTGAAGAAATGTATGAGTTATTGTGTGATATCTAATGCATTGTCGGGTGCACGTTTGGTATGGAATCAGGAAGTATGCTAATGGCCAGTTTGGAAGTGTCTAATCAGATTGTTATTACTGCTGAGAGGTTGCAGGGGTAATAATATTTGCGCCCAGGGATAAACGGTACTGTACATCGGGCTTGCTGGTTGAGCTGTCTTGTACGGATAGGGTTTGGCTAATTATAATCAATTTGTTGTAAGTACAACTAAATAAAGGGGGTAGGATGAATAGTCAAAGTATTACTGGATATGAGATTTGCAATGAGAGTAGGTCGCCATATTTTGCACTGGTGTGTTTTTATAAGGCTTTCAACGATAGCTGTCTGCTTAAAACACGCGAGAACTGGCTTATTGAGAGTGAAATAACCATGTCCAATCCGCTAGGTGGTGTAAAGATGGGTTGGAAGAATATAAGCGGCGTTTATGAAAAGATCTATGCTGGGCCTGCCAAGGTTTATGTGGAGTTTTATGATTACACTATAAATGAGACGGCTGAAATGTTTGTCGCGAGTGGTCGTGAAGCGGGCAGGCTTGAAATAGGTGGTACGGTGATAGAGCTGGATATTCGCACCAGTCGGATTTATCGCTTGCACCAACAGCAGTGGAAGCAGGTGCATCACCATGGATCAATGGATAATCCTAAATTGCTCGACGCATACCAGCGGCTAATTAATGGCTGATATCAGGTATGGCTGGAAAGCTGGTTAGTGTAATCTAGTGCTTGGTTAGCCAGGCGATGTCTGGCTATGGCGAGTGAGCTGGCGCAAAGTTAGTTGTCTGCGCCAGCCGGCGGTGTCAATTTAATGTACGGTTATATCTGCATGGGTTGAATTGGTGGTGAGTTTTTGAAAAGACTCGCCGCTCAGGTGAATCAGGTCTGTGTGGTTGCCGCCTTCCATATAGACTTCATCGCACTGGTCGAGGCTACAGTCTACGACCATTTGCATACCATAGGCTTCGCCAAGTGGCGGTATGGCACCTGAGTCGCAGTCGCTGAATAAACGGGTGACATCTGACTCTGTTGAAATCTCTAGAGAGCGATTTAGCTGTTTATTGAGCTGTTTCAAATAAACATATTTATCAGAGGGTACAAGGGCCATGAGATAGCCCTCTTGATCATGCAGGATCACGGGCTTAATCAGTTGCTTTGCCGGAACATGAGCGGTATGAGCTGAGTTCAGGCTGGTGATGGAGTAACGATGATGCACGGTGTCATAGGGTATTTGCTGCGATTGAAGCTGCTTGAGTAGGGTGGGTGAAATATCCATGAGATACCTCCTTAGTGAATTGTTTGTCATTTTAAGGCTATTTCAGAGGTCTACGGCTCTGAGGTGGCTTAAAGTTTAAGCTTTCACGTCTAGTAGCCATACAGAGGCGTAGAGAGCTATCTGTAACTTCAGTTGGTGTTGTCTGTAATTATAGATGTTGATAGCCAGGCATTTAGATCGGGTCGTCTGAAAGTAAGGAAGCGGGCCGAATAATGTCTGCATAGTCGCTTAATGAAAAAAACTAATTGGCTAGTGAACGACAGTTGTGTTGCTGATTTGTATTGCCAGACAGTTAATTAGTTAAAAATAATATAATAATTATCGAAAATAACAAAATATAATAAAAAAACATGTTTTATAAAAATATTTTGTGATTATTCTGTTGTTGTATGTAATTGATAAAAATCAATCTGCTATTTTTTTGCTATTAAAAATAAAGATTTAGCTAAATAATAATCGACTTATATAAATTTATATACTGTATATATTAATAATCTTTGTTGGACTGGATAAAGTTATCTTAGCTATAACATCTGTAACTTGACACTTACACAGTTCTCTTACGTCAAGGTACCGGAGGAATAGAAATGATCGTACAAGATATTATGAATACATCAGTAAAGACGGCAACAACTTCAACGCAAATAAAAGACATTGCTTCGACAATGTGCTTTAACAAAATTTCAGGTGTGCCTGTTGTTGATTCTGAAAATAAACTTATCGGGGTGTTATCTGAGAAAGATATTTTAAGAGCCATGTTTCCAGATGTTGCGCAGATTATGTTGGAAGGTGGTACGCCTGACTTTGAATCAATTGAAGCCGATTACAAAGGTGTGTTACACAAGCGAGCTGGTGACTTGATGACGCAAACCGTGGCTTCTGTTAACCCAGATATGCCGTTATTAAAAGCGGCTTCTATGATGTGTCTGAAGCAGATACGTCGTATTCCAGTAACTGACAAAGAAAATAAGCTGGTTGGCATCATTAGTATTGGTGATGTACATAAAGCCATCTTCCAGGAAAATTTACTGAAAGGTGAGGCCGAGCAAGCTGCCTGATAATCCTCCATTAGCAGGCTTGCATAAGAAGGCGCCAGTGGCGCCTTTTTTTATGTCAGAAAGTGATTTTTTCTAAAGTATTTTGGAGGTGTAGAAACAGCGGTAATTGCTAATAGTATTATAAGGTGATTTAAGATAACTGTATTTTGAGATTAGCAATCAATATCGCTTGTCAGGCTGGCAGTTTTGATTTCCTCAGAAAAATTATCATAAAGAATAGAGGCGTTCACAGGGCCTGTATTCAGACTTAGGCCGATAACAAAAAAGACGAACAATAACTTAAAGAAATCTAAAATTATGTGTTTTTTCATTTGTAGACCCTCTAACTGTGTTTCAAATTTTACTGCGTAAATCTTAGCAAAGATTGAATACTTTCGAATCACATAAACGGAGGGTGCTTATTGAAATCTGTTTTAGATTTATGTTTTAAGTTATTGATTTTTTATTGTTTATATTCTGAGTCTGTTGTTATGTAGAAATGTAAAATATTTTTTACATTTCTACAGACGGAGTGTTGTGCTTTAAATAGGAGAGATTACGAGGGCCTCTATGCCCATTAAATTGAGTGTGTGAGTATGTAATGCAGTTAATTGGAACAAATGTTTTTCACGTTTAATGGGTCATTTGCATTGTAAGCGATGAAAATGTGTATGCTGACATTTCCCGCAGGGCGGTATATGACCGGCTTTTGTAAAATGCAGCTGTTCACCGCAATTATCGCAAATAAGAACACCAGGTCCGGTTAATTCACCAGTGTGGTATTCAGCGAGTTCTGCAGCCTGTTTAAGTTTTGCCAGTTCAACGGTTGTCTGGTCTGCGGCTTGCATCATATGGTCAAGAATAAAGTCTTCGATAAGTTCTGTATCGATTGACAACCATTTCTTGAAATCATCACCAGTCTCGACCATGTGGTTTGCTGCGTCAATCAGGTCGCGCTTTAAATATTCTGCAACCTTGGTGGCTTCTTCACGTGTTAGCTCTTCAGCGTCAGATAAGGATTGACTGGTGTTGTCGATGATTTTATGTAGTGCGGGGCCAGTTTTTTCCTTTATTAACTTGGCTTCTTTCATTGTCAGAAGTAATACTTTCTCATAGGCTTCGCCAAGACCTTCTGTGGGGAAGCGAAAAACGTCTTTTTTGCTCATATATCACCTCCTGTATAATCAGTTTATAGTCATGACGACTAATAGTCGTTGATATTAGACAATCTACAGTCGACAATCGAATCGTGTTGACTAAAGTCATAATAACGTCCGTCTATATAGTATAACTTAATTGCAGCAGGTATTTTTAAATTAGACCCATGGGACAACAGGTTGGCTAGATGAAGAGTGTTAAAGCCATATTTATTGGCAGTAGTTTTGTTATTGTTAGCATTTTGCTAATACAATTGTTATATCTGTTTGTGGTGGTCGGTTATAACTACCTCGTCAGAGAGTATGATTTTGGGGTGCTATTTAGTGAGTCCGTTGGTACTGTAATCTGGGTGATTACCTATCTTTTAGTCATGTTTTACGGTGGCTATGTAACCGCAGAATATTCAGAAAAGAAGGCTGTTTTGCACTCGCTGGTTGTAGGTGGGCTGGTAACCGCTGTTATGGTCGCCATGGCTCTGCAAAATACCCAGTTAACATTTACGGGTATTTTAATTGCTATAGCATCTGTTGTAATTGCAGCGGCGGGTGGAGTTTACTCTCAGCGCTCAGAGACGCCAGGCTCTCATTGAGTTCTCTTTAACCACTGAATAATAAAATCCAGTAAAGCCTGTTCATTATTTTCAAAAAAATGGTCGCCACTGAGCATTTTTAGTGTGTACTGATGGTTGCCTGATTTCAGTGCGATAGCTCGCCGTGTAGGTGCATTATTGATAATCTCTTCAAGGTCATGGCTACCATAGATGTCGAGCATCGGTATTGTGATCTGACGAATCTTATTGTGCGTATTCATGGCTGGTATGTCGGTATAGCTGGGTATGCCAATTGAAATAAATTGCTTGATGGGCTTTTCTGTTTGCGCCAGATAATGTGCCGCCATGGCAGCGCCCTGGCTATGCCCCAGAATAACGATATGCTCTAGGCCCTGAGATAGAAGAAACTCGATAGCAGCATCCATACGAGAAGGGATTTCATTATAGAGCGGCGCGTAATCGGCATAATCCGCTTCATTAGCTAATATGGGCATTTGTATAGATAAACTGTACCAGGCATGGTTGATTAAACCAATGCGCAAGGGGTTGATAAGTTGTGGCCAGTCAGGGTGAGCCCCTGTACCATGAAGCATCAGGATGACACGCTTATGCTGCGTATCATCAGGCGCGGTAAAAATCGAAAGAAAGTCCTGCTCGTCGGCTTTTAGCCAGATGATTTCACCATCAAATAAACTATCAGATATCTGATCAGCCCAGCGTTTTTCTTTTTCAAGATCCGAAGCATATGTGGATGGCAGGGCGTAAAACACAAGAGCAATAATAGTTGTTAGTCTGTATAGAACTTGGGTCATCAGTTGTATGGTCTTTGATTGGTGAAAAAAAATTACTTTGGATGATAGCATATCGTAGAATATGTCGGTTTAGTGTTTAATTAGTTTTCTATCTTAAAGTGGGTCATTTTTGCATACTGAAATACGCCATCATCTTGATCAGATTTTATGTGATATTGCAGGCACTGGCTGCAGGGCCGCATTCGTTTGTCATGTTGAAAATGAAGACATATTGTCTGGCATTTTACAGGTGTTGGATTCTTTTGAAGAAAAGAGAATGCTTGTTGTTTCAAATATACTGCCGTTAGCAGTTAAGCCAATCAGTGTGGCGACGATTTTAGGTCGTGAGATTGATATGCTTATTTATGATGCAAGAGATGCTTTTAATCCAGATGTACTGGGTGTTGTTTCTGGTGCGCTAGTGGGTGATGGTTTGCTAGTGCTCCTATTGCCACCGAAAAAACAGTGGCAAGCATCCTCAAAACCTTTTACTGAGCATTTTAAGTCGCTATTGAGCGCAGAAGGGGTTTGTTATTTTGATGAGGTGTCAGTAGCAAAAAAAAATTCAATAGGACAGTGTCAAAAGGTGTTGCATAAAAGCTACTATGAAGAGCCATTTAAGACCCATGATCAAATGCTTGCAGTAGAAACGATAATTGAAGATATTCAAAGTCATAATGATAATTGCATTGTTTTAACGTCTGGCAGAGGTAGAGGGAAATCATCAGCCCTGGGGATTGTTGCGACAAGATTGTTGCAGAAGGGAAATTATAGGGTGTTTGTGACTGCGCCTAGACTTAGTGTGGCTGATCCAATATATGCGCAGTTACAAAGATTGTGCTCAGATGGGTATAAAAAACAGAGTGAGTTTATATGTAATGAATCTGTGGTTAAGTTTATTGCGCCAGATGCCTTATTGGATAGTTTGCCTGAAGCAGATTTGCTATTAATTGATGAAGCTGCAGCAATCCCATTGCCAATGCTTGAAAAGTTATTGAAACATTATAATAATCTGCTTTTCTCTACTACGACACATGGCTACGAAGGCACAGGTCGCGGCTTTGTTATTAAGTTTTGTCGGCTACTGGATAAACTTAGGCCGCAATGGAAAAGTTTGCGGCTACATCAGCCGATTCGTTGGTCAACAACAGACCCTCTGGAAAAATGGATTGAGAAGCTGTTGTTTCTGAATGTGCGTCTAGCAGACGCGCAAGGATTTGTGCCGAGCATGGATGAGTTAACTGTTGGCCGGGTGACATCACAGGAATTATTGTCAGATGAATCAAGGCGTTCAGAAGTCTTTTCGTTGTTGGTGTTTGCGCATTATCGAACGCGGCCCTCTGATTTTCAGTATCTATTGGATGACGAAACAGTGAGAGTTTATCTGCTTGAATATCAGCAGCGAGTACTAGGTGTATTGATGATAAGTCAGGAGGGTGATTTTGATGAGAGGCTTTCATCATCAATTTATAAGGGTGAGCGAAGGCCCAGAGGACATTTACTGGCGCAGACGCTATGTTTTCATGCGGGTGTGGAAAGCGCTGCACAATTATCTTATGGTCGTATAATGCGCATAGCGATACATCCAGAATTGCAGGGGAACGGATTAGGTAGTTATTTTCTGGGGCAGGTGATAGATGCTGAAAAGCAATATGATCTGGATGTTTTAGGGAGTAGTTTCTCTGCTAATGTGGAGCTTTTGAAGTTCTGGAACAAGGCAGGTATGCAGGTGCTTAGATTCGGTTTTAGTCGAGATCATGTGTCTGCTTCATATTCTGCTGTTGTTGGCATGCCTTTATCTGATTCAGGAGAAGGACTAGTAGAAAGTTTGCAGATAAAATTTAAGAGAAACTACCAGGTGTGGAGGGCTGCGGGGTTGTCCGGCCTTAATCAGGATATCAACGAGTATATATTGAAACAGGGAGTTTTAGATATAGATGAATTCACAGAGGAAGATTTCAAGGATGTAGTTTCATTTGCTCGATATAAGCGGAATTTTGACCCTTGTTATCCTGCGATTGTTAGAATGCTGCAAAATAGCAGTCTGATGGATAAGATTGAGATTACAGAGAAACAGAAGCATATTATTGATGCAGTTCTATGTAATAAAAACAACTGGAAAAAAACGGTTAAAGCTATTTCGGCAACTGGTCGTGCTGATGCAGAGTTGCAGTTTAAACAGTGTCTGCTTTCTATACTGAATTCAATAGAAAGTGATCGGTGAAGTGAGAGCTGTTAAAGCTGTGTCGGATAGATTTATGAGTTGAGTCTCATTTCAATAGATGCAATATGATATACTTTGCAGCGTTTTTTGAGTAGTAAAATATTACACATAACTAACCATAACCCCGAGAGATGTAAAATGTATAAATTACTAATTACTGTTTTTATAATAAGCTCAATGATGATGGGCTGTGATAATGACCAGCAATCATCGCAGACTGACATGAAACCAGAATCTATTCTGTCTAAGGCACAATCCGCTGCGGATAATATGGCAGATGTGGTTCAAACGCAGGTAGACGATGTTAAAGAGGTGGTTCAAACTCAGGTAGATGATGTTAAAGACGTGGTTCAAGCCCAGGTAGATGATGTTAAAGATGTTGCGATAACTCAGGTGGAAGAAATTAAAGATGAGCTTAAAGACGTAGTGACTGAGCCTGTTGCAGAAGTCGTTGCGGCTGCTGAAAAGATCGTTGCCAAGACCAAAAGTGGTGAGCAAGTATATATGGCGTCATGCCAGAGTTGTCATGCATCTGGTGCGGCTAATTCACCAAAGTTTGCGGATAAGGCGGCATGGCAGCCACGAATTGCTAAAGGAGTAGATGCTTTATACGCGTCTGCGCTTAATGGTGTTCCTGGTACAGCAATGATGCCAAAAGGTACTTGTGCTGCATGTAGCGAAGAAGAGCTTAAAGCAGCGGTTGACTATATAATTGAAAAATCTCAATAATGTAATATATCGGTCAATTGTTGATTCGTTAATTTATTATTAAGTATGGCAATAATCTGGCAGCGTAAGCATCGAGGGGTTTGTTACCAGGTGCGCTCTGCCGGTGCCAGTCTTCGTTTATATACTGATGGTGTTTTTCATAGTCAGTACAATCCACGGCAGTTATTGACAGGCCATGTCTGGGATCTGTTAATGCTGCCTGCTTTTTTTCATCCGCCTGAAAATATTCGTCGTGTTTTAATATTGGGAGCAGGAGGTGGAGCTGTGATTCATCAGTTACGTCACTTCGTGCAGCCTGAACATATATCGGCAATAGAATTGAATTCTCAACATGTTGCCATTGGTAAGCGATTTTTTAATCTAATAGGAAAGGGTACCGAGCTGATAGAAGCTGATGCTGTTGAATGGTTAAAGAATTACCAAGGGGAAAAGTTCGATATGATTATTGATGATTTATTTGCCGAACATGATGGTGAGCCAGTATCTGTGGTTAAAGCTAATCAGCGCTGGTTTTCTGAGATGTTAAAGCACCTTAATAAAAACGGAATGATTGTCAGAAATTTTATTAATCGTCAGGATCTGATGGACTGTGCAGCTATTACCCAGCCAGTAATAGCAAAAAAATTTGCATCAATATTTCAATTGACCAGCCACTATAATGAGAATTTTGTAGGCGTTTTTTTGCGGCGAGCCTCGAGTAGCCATGAATTAAGATCTCGTCTCAGGCAAACACAGGGTCTTAATCCGGATGTTAAAAGCTGTAAGCTGCGCTACCGTGTTCGTGCAATAAAGGCACTTTAAGGCTTTATCGTGCTATCAGTTGATAATATTCTTGAGTGTTTCAGCTTCTTTAACGTAGTTGGAGAGCTGCAATTTCCACGGTTTTTTGTGATGATTGTTGATGGGCACAGGCTTGATTAGCTGGCACAGTTTATTGAGCTGAAAGGCAAGCTTATCAGTCTGTTTTAATGTATCGGTATTAGAGGAGTTAAGCTGACTGAATTCATTTAGCTGATGTTCCAAGTAGTTGCTGAAAAGCTCACATGCATTCAGTAGATCGCAATTATCCGCTGTACTGGTATTTATGACCTCAGCAAATAGCATGGCTTCATTGCTAAGTGACTTGAGTTGTGATGAGGTGTCCATTCGAGTGTCAATCCTGTCTGAAGTGTGTTTATTCTAACGTTTCAGATATTTGTGGTATATCAGAATTATCGTAAAGCTTTGTCAGAGATTGCAGATACTGCTGATGTTCAGATTTATTCGTCAAAGTGTGTGCGCACAGTAAGCCCCTGAGCCATCAGGGCTTCAGCCATTCGTGCTAAATTTTCTTCGTGTGCCAGAACAGTATCGCCATCTCCTTCAGCTTGCAAAATGGTTTTACGTGTCCTCGGGTTGATTACAGTAAGTTGCCAGGTCTGGTTATTTAGTTTATGTCGTTGAACCTTTAACCCACTGCCGGCAAAACCTTTTTGAGCAGCTTCTTTGAGTAAGCGGTGGGTTGATCTCTGAAGATCTGACAGCCCCCCCCATTCGGTGCTTGTATGTAGAGGATTGTATGGTGCGGGGTGAGATTCTCTGATGCTGCTCTGGTTAACCCCGTTATTTGCAGGTGCGTCCTGGTAAATGGTGTAATTGGCAACTTTTTTCATATTCACTATCTCGAGTTCTAAGGAGGTGAGTGCAGTAGAGTCAAAGATTCTTGGAATCTATTTCTTGGGAATCTGTTGTGAATATATTAAAATAGCAGAAAAATAAGCCTTTGTGAAACTAATGTGAGCTTAAATGGTGTCTGTGAATGCTAATTGACTAATATAAATAGATTATTATTTTCTTTATCATATTGATTTGTATGTGATTATTTTTGATGTTGGTTTTATTTTGCTTGATTTTTATAAAATCATTGTAGTTCTGCTCTTTGGTAAGTATCAGATAGGCGGTATGGGCTAAATGCGCTAACATGATTGAAAACAAAGGGTTATTGGTTCGGCTTCAAAATTGACTTTTTAATTTCTGCGTGACTGAGTTTTTCGACATTCAATTCAAAATTATATAAAATGTTCGGTTTTCTCCGTTTCGGATAGCCGAAGGTGATTTATGAACAAAAAAGTTGGTGTGGTCATGGGAAGTAATAGTGACTGGCCTGTGATGCAACATGCAGTTCAACAGCTGGAAGCATTTGGTATTGAGTATGAGGCACGTGTTGTGTCGGCGCATCGTACACCAGATTTGCTTTTTGAATACGCGGCAACGGCTCGCGAAAGAGGTCTGGCCTGTATTATTGCCGGTGCAGGGGGCGCTGCCCATTTGCCTGGCATGCTGGCATCTAAGACTACGCTACCTATTTTAGGTGTTCCGGTGAACTCACGTTACCTGAAAGGAATGGACTCGCTGTTGTCGATTGTGCAAATGCCTAAAGGTATACCGGTTGCTACATTTGCTATCGGTGAAGCGGGAGCTGCTAATGCAGGTTTATACGCAATTTCTATCCTGGCTAATCAGGACTCCGATTTAGCAGAACGGCTGGAAAACTTCCGTGCTGACCAGCAGGAAGCAGTACTAGCGATGCAGTTACCGCCGGAAGAATAATTCTATGCTTCTACCAGGTTCAACTCTTGGTGTATTGGGTGGTGGCCAGCTAGGCCGCATGTTCTGTGTCGCAGCAAGGAATATGGGGTATCAGACGCTTGTTCTGGATCCTGATGAGCACAGCCCTGCAGCTGTGGTCGCGGATACGCATATCCAGGCGCAGTATGATGATCAGGTAGCTCTGCAGAAGATGTCTGAGCTTTGTGATGCGGTGACGACCGAGTTCGAGAATGTACCGGCAGAGAGTCTGGAGTTTCTCGGAAGTCGCTTACCTGTGCACCCGTCTGCAGAATCGGTAGCGATAGCGCGACACCGTATCCAGGAAAAAAACTACGCTACACAAGCTGGGCTGTCACCTGCACCTTATGCGTGTATTGCCAGTCTTGATGACCTGGATAAGGCTATCGAGACAACAGGGTTGCCTGGCATTCTTAAGACGACAACGTTGGGTTATGACGGCAAAGGCCAGCAGGTCGTATCAGATCGTTCACAGCTGGAGCAGGCATTCAATGAGCTGGGACAGGCAGAATGCGTACTTGAGAAAAAGATGGATTTACAGCTGGAAATCTCTGTACTGTTAATGAGAAACGAACAGGGAGAGGTAAGCTGTTATCCTCCTGCCGAAAATGAGCATCGTAATGGCGTGTTGCACCAGAGCATTGTGCCAGCACGTGTTGCCGAAGAAGTAGCTGAAAAGGCCAGACAGCAGGCTATTCAGCTAGCAAACCAGATGGCTTATGTTGGTGTATTAGCGGTTGAATTTTTTATTACCACTGATGGTCAGTTAATCTTTAATGAAATGGCTCCACGTCCGCATAACAGTGGTCACTACACGCTGGATGCTACAGTTACTTCCCAGTTTGAGCAGCAGATCAGAGCGATGTGTGGCTTATGTCCAGGTGATACAAGACTAATTAGCCCGGTTGTGATGATTAATCTACTTGGTGATTTATGGCCAGTAGATTGGCAGTGTTGTCTACAGCATCCGGAGTTAAAGCTACATTTATATGGTAAGCAAGCTGCCAGAGAAGGCCGAAAAATGGGGCACTATAATCTGTTGTCAGCAGATATCGAGCAGGCAATTCAACAGGCAAATCATATATTTAGCAGTTTATAGTTTGAACTAAGTCTCATTTTTTTCTGCTGCGGGTAGCTGCTGAGCCGTGAAAATTGATGTTTTTAATGGCTCTGTCATAATGAAATTTCATTATAATTAGAGTTAGGCTATCAGGAAATCGTCAGGTGAGCTATGAGTTTATCAGATCCGGTAAAAGAGTTTGAATGCGAGCTGAATCGTGCAGAAAATGGGCAGATAATTAATTTTCTAAAACAGTTTCAGCCTTCCGCCCATGACGACATTGTTCAGGTGTTGGTTGACTCGACCAGTGAATTACCAGAAGTAAAGTTTTATTGCCCAGATACGGATAACCATGCTTATTACCTTGCGCATACATCCGATGGGGTCATATTTGCAGCGGCTATAGGTATGAGCGCGCTGATGTACCGCCTGCCCAAGCAGTCTATGTCAGCAGCTCTGGTAAAAGGTGGTGAAATTCTGCAAGAGATTGGAGAGCCCTGGGTTAGTTTTAATCCTTTCTGGCCAGAAACAGAAAAAAATAGCAAATTTGATGCCGCAGAAATGAAGCAATGGTGTAAGCTTGCATATCATTACGCACTGTCGTAATTTCAATGATCAATAATAATTAAATGGATTAAAGTTCTATAAATGCCATCTCAAATGCGTTTCTATAAAATCTGTGCCCTGCTTGGGACGCTGATTATCTTTCTTGATGTCGGTTTTTCCTGGATGCGGATTCAGAATTTCGAAAGCTCTGTGACCCAGGTGTTTGAGTCAATTGTAACGACACAAATGGAAATTGACGGGATTGATCAGGAGTTGATGCATATTAATAAGGTATTGTCTAACGAAGCTTCATTAGAGAATAATAATTCTATTGATATTGATGGCGTTGTTTACACTCAATATGAAGTGGAGCGGCTGAAAACAGAACAGGCAAATTTGAATCTATTTAAACAGGAGAAACAGCTGGATCTGACAAGCCTTAATGGACAGAAAAAATATGTAATGAATGAGGTGAGAATATTATTTCTTGTTTCATTAGTGTTTTTGCTGATGGGGACTTTGCTTTCAGCCTTTGGTTACCTTGCCTGGTATTTCAGAGTTGAGCTTTTCGAAGATCGTCGTAAAAAGCCGCGTTAATACAAATATTTCAAAGTGTTTTTTTTGATATTGATTTGATATTGAAGTGATTTTATATCAGGGTGAATTTTAAAATTAACACCGTAAAAAAGCTAAGTAAAGAAAAAATGTAAAATTAGCCTGAAAAAAATTTAATTTTAATTGTAGGGTGTTTTTTTCTTGACCCAACTTTCCGCTTCCTCTATAAAAGTTAAAACAGTAAGTTTTTTAAAAGGAGGTGATTTCTGCCAAACCTGATAAACATTGAGCGTACATTGTATTGTTTAACTAATTATCAAAGGGTGGTATATGGCTAGGAAATCTGGCGCGCAAAGAAAGTCCGCAAGGCAGTCAAGAAAACGCGGTCCTGACAAAAAATCAGTTGTTGTTGATATCAAATCTCGAAATTCCTTTATCGAAACTCAGTCCCTTTCTCAAAAAGCAGCACCGCCCCTTGAGGCAAAAACACAATCTCAGGCTCAGTACATTACAGCCATGAAATCTCACAAACTTACCTTTGGAATCGGTCCTGCTGGAACCGGAAAAAGTTATTGTGCGGGTGCTGTTGCTGCAGAGGAGCTTGAGAGTCGGCGCATAGAAAAAATCATTATTAGTCGGCCGGCTGTTGAAGCAGGTGAAAATATGGGTTTTTTGCCGGGAGATTTGCAGGAAAAGTTTGACCCGTATTTTGATGCGTTTCGTGATTGTCTCAATGAACGATTAGGTAAAGGTGTTGTTGAATGTGGTATTAAAAATGATCGCATTGTCGTGTCACCACTTGCTTACCTTCGGGGAAAAACGTTTAATGATGCGTTTGTTATTCTCGATGAAGCGCAAAACTGTACAGCGGGTCAGTTGAAAATGTTTCTTACTCGCATTGGGGAAAACTGTCGAGTGGTTGTTAATGGGGATGTGCGGCAAACGGATATTGGAAATAAATCCGGACTACAGGATGCGATCAACAGATTGCATCATTTGAGTTCTATTTATGTGCATCAGTTCGAACATGGTGATATTGTGCGCAGTGGTCTGGTGAAAGATATTATTCGCTGTTATGAGTATTAACTAAAACATGTCTAGACACTGATTAGTGTGTTTATTTTTCTGGTGCTAGACATAACTAAATAATAATAACTATAATTACTTAAAATTATGGGCGCATATTGCGCCCTTTTATTTTTCCTTAATTTAATTTTGCAGGCAAGGTTCAATGGGGCGTTATAGACCGCCAACTCCAAAAGGTTCACCTTATATTACGCCGGAAGGTAAAGCAGCGCTGGATCAGGAGCTGGATTATTTATGGAATAAGCGCAGACCACTTGTAGTGCAGGCGCTATCTGCAGCTGCGGCAGAAGGTGATCGTTCTGAAAATGCGGAATATATTTATCGTAAAAAAGAGCTGGGAGAAATTGATCGGCGAGTGAGGTTTTTATCGAAGCGTGTGGATGAATTAAAAGTCGTTAGTGATACACCAAAGGATACGCAGCAGATATTTTTTGCCGCCTGGATCGAGCTGGAAGATGAGCAGGGAGAGATGCTGCAATATCGTATCGTCGGCCCAGATGAGTTTGATGCTGAGCGTGGTTTTATCAGTATGGATTCGCCGGTAGCAAAAGCACTGTTAAAAAAGCGAGAGGGTGATGAGGTCAGGATTGAAACGCCCGGCGGAGTACATGAGTACTATATTAATCGGGTACAGTACCAGTCTTTTGACTAATTGCTGCTAAAGTTACATAGACGGTCGCCGCTATATTTAGATAAGTTACCTTACCCGTGCTGATATGCTCCAATATACAGTCTTCATTATTCTCCTGTTGCAGTCGATAAGTTTGCCGGCTATGCAGCGTTATTACTCGACTTATTCAGAATCTCGGTGGGAGGTGAAATCTAGCCCAATACACTGTGAGCTGATTCATCGAATCAATCGTTACGGTGATGGCCGGTTTGTTTATACCTCCGGTGGAGAGCTGGCATTTCAACTGCATTCTCTGGAAGTAGCGCCTAGAGATAGTGTTACCAGCCTGTTATCCGAGGCGCCATTCTGGCGTGGCGGTAAACGCCAGGAACTGGCTGAGCTAACCCTTAATCAGGGGCGCATGCCGATTTATGTTGGAGGACGTCTGGCGCTGAGAATGTTATACGAGCTACAACAGGGGCATCACCCTACATTTCATTATAAAGACTGGGCAGATTTTCAGGATGATGTATATGTCTCTGTTTCTTCAGTAAATTTCCATAATCATATTGAAGCGTTTCAGCGCTGTATGGCAAATGCCTTACCCTACGGCCCAGACAAGGTAAAGGATACGATTGTTTATTTTGCGAGTAATAAGCACCAGTTAAGCCAGGAACAGAGAAAGCGGCTAGATGAGATAGTATTGTTCGCCGGTTTTGATCCCTCAATGCGTATAGAGCTGGTGGGGCATGCAGATGGGCGTGGTACACGACGTTATAACCTTAAGTTATCTAAAAAACGAACGGCTTCGGTTAAGCAGTATTTGCTTGCGCAGGGACTCAGGCCGCAGCAGTTAAGTGTGAAAGCGCATGGAGAAAGCCGCCCAGCTGCTAGCAATCGCAGTGAGAAGGGGCGTAGCACTAATCGTCGTGTCGATGTCATTATCAATCGCTAGATAGAGAAAAATACCCTTAGCGCCCTGTAGATAGGGGACAGCCAGATAAAGCTTCGGTATAATGCCTGCCCTTCTTAAGTATAACGCGGAGCACACATGTCCAAGGTGAATAAAGTTGTTTTAGCCTATTCTGGCGGTCTGGATACATCCATCATTCTCAAATGGCTGGAGGATACCTATGACTGTGAGGTGGTGACCTTTACTGCGGATATTGGTCAGGGTGAAGAAGTTGAGCCGGCACGTGCTAAAGCCCAGGCGATGGGGATTAAGGAAATCTATATCGAGGACCTGCGCGAAGAGTTCGTGCGTGATTATGTTTTCCCCATGTTCCGTGCTAACGCGATCTATGAAGGCGAATATCTGTTAGGTACATCCATTGCACGTCCATTGATTGCTAAGCGCCTGATTGAAATTGCCAATGAAACCGGTGCTGATGCGATTTCGCATGGTGCGACGGGCAAGGGTAATGACCAGGTTCGTTTTGAGCTAGGTGCTTATGCGCTTAAGCCCGGTGTCCAGGTGATTGCTCCCTGGCGTGAATGGGATCTGAATTCACGTGAGAAATTGATGGCTTATGCTGAAGCGCATGGTATTGATATTGATTTCGCCAAGAACAAGAAAAAATCACCCTATTCAATGGATGCTAACTTGCTGCATATTTCTTATGAAGGTGGCATTCTTGAGGACCCCTGGGCTGAAGCAGAAGATGATATGTGGCGCTGGTCCGTGTCGCCAGAGTCAGCACCGGATAAACCAACCTATATTGAGCTGAGCTATGAAAAAGGTGACATAGTTGCCATCGATGGTGTGAAAATGTCACCTGCAGAAGTGCTCACCAAATTGAATCAGTTAGGTGGTGAGAACGGGGTAGGTCGCCTGGATATCGTGGAAAACCGTTATGTTGGCATGAAGTCGCGTGGCTGTTATGAGACCCCGGGTGGCACCATTATGATGAAGGCGCACCGTGCCATTGAGTCACTCACGCTGGATCGTGAAGTGGCTCATCTTAAAGATTCAATTATGCCCAAGTATGCCGAATTAATTTATAACGGTTACTGGTGGAGTCCAGAGCGAGAAATGATGCAGAAAATGATTGATGCATCACAGGAAAGTGTGAACGGTGATGTTCGTGTTAAGCTCTATAAAGGCTCAGTCAGTGCGGTGGGACGTCGTTCAGACACTGACTCATTATTTGATGAGAAAATTGCCACCTTTGAAGATGATGAAGGTGCTTACAATCAGAAAGATGCGGAAGGCTTTATCAAGCTGAATGCATTGCGGTTACGTATTGCGGCTAATCGTAAGTAAGTCGAGTTTCTCTTGCCTCATACTGCCTGGCAAAGTGAGGTGAGAGTTTTGGTGATCTAGTTATTGTTGATTCACTGTAAGCAGAGTCTGTTTTCAGCAGAAATAATTAAAGCACTCTTTCAGGCCAATACTGGCGTCAGGATCCAGATTTGTAAACTGGATTCCATGCAGATGATACCCGTCTGCTTCACGTAGCCATACGATGTCTCCATTGAGTCTGACGGGTGTCTGTGACTTATATTGCTGGAAGTTCAGATGGGGTTTGTAAATCTCCAGGTTAACTTTCTGATTCTGGTTCAGTGGCTCAGCCAGGCGCAGTTTCATTCCGCTCATACTAAAATCCAGGCAGCTACCACCCAGTTGTTCTCCCCCCTGATCCGCCATAATTCTCATACGGTATTCAGCACGTGGAGCATTACGCTTTTCAGCACCAGGAAAGTTTGTTTGAATTTCGGTGCTACGGCTAAATGAAAATTCTGCAAGAATATCCTGCAAGCGACTAGAAACATGAGAAATATCATCAGCAATACCAGCCGTTGTTTCTACCTTGGTATGGTTTTCACGGTTTGTCTCAAACAAGTTTCTCAGGCTTTGTTGTAATACTGAAAGGCGATCAACCTGTTCAGTCGTCATCTGGGTAATGTCCATATTGCTTGCAGCAGTATTAGAGAGGTCATGCGACATGACATCAATTAGCTCTCCCATTTCAGTGGCATTGTCCTGGGTTCTGCTGACACTGGTAACCATATTTTCCATGGTTGAGCTAATGCTGTTCACTTGTGCTGTCAGCTGTTCAATAATGGTGCTGATTTGCTCTGTGGAGCTTGTAGTTCGTGATGCCAGGCTTCTCACTTCATCAGCGACAACCGCAAATCCACGGCCTTGCTCGCCGGCTCGTGCTGCTTCAATAGCGGCATTGAGCGCAAGCAGGTTTGTTTGCTCTGCAATCTGGTGAATGCTATCAACCATGCCAACGATTTCTGCAGTAGAACTATTTAGCTGCTGCATTTCGCTCGCCGCCTGAGTCACATCCTGGGTCATGGTTTTCATGGTGTCCACGTTGTCATTTACATACTGCTTACTGCCGAGCGCAATTTCCTGGGTTTTTCTGGCACCTTTATCAATGTTACTGGCCAGTGCGTAAACACGCTCCATGGATTCCTGTAGCAGTGTGGTTGCCGCGATGACTTCACTTCGGTGTAGTTGTTCGCTCTCTTCAACGTCGGATATTTCATGGGATATTGCCGATACCTGAAAAGCAGAATTAGTCATTTGTCGGCTACTGGCATCCAGTTTGGTCATAATCTCATTAAGATGATGTACCATGGTGTTGAAGCGTCTTTCAAGTATGCCCACTTCGTCATATGAATCAATTTCGATTTGTTGGGTGAGGTCTCCATGCTCCAGACCATCCACTGCATTACACAATTTCAGAATGGGTTTAACAAATAAGTTGGCAAGATAAGAAATCACTAGAAAGATGATGATCAGTTCAACGATGGATTGCCAGAGTGAGTTATAGAGATAGGTTTGCTGTCTTTGAAGGAGTAAGCTAATGGTATTTTCTGTCACGTTTTGCTGGCGGGCGATCTCTATTAGTTGGCTAAGCTCACTGTAACCTTCCCAGCGGTTAATCAGAATGGTGAACAGTGTCACCAGAAAAAAGCTGATCTGTAGTTTCCAGCGAATAGGAATGGATAAAAGCCAGACACTAATAGCTTTCACGGAGATTTCCCCTTAAATCGAACTTGATTAGTCTATTGTTTGTAATTGTTTGTTTAATAAATATAGTTGAATAGTAGGGTGTTTGGGAAGATAAGTAATGGGTTTTTTCTGAATGTCAGAAAAATTAAGGCCTGTCATATCAGTGTATAGCAGGCCTTAGATGAGTGTGAGGCTAAGTCGATATTAAAGAAAGGTTAGGATTTCAGATTCAATATTCTGTTTATCGATAATCGTGCTCTGAGTGATGGGTTTATCAAATAACTCACTGATAACAGGGGGGATTTCAATGTTTGCTTCGTGAGCGATAGATTTCAGTGCGTCGATATCGTTTGTGTCTACCTCACCAGTCAGGGCATTTGCAATCACCGGAGAGAATTTGGTCCACTCAGCTGTTGAGTAAACAATGGTCTTTAAGGGTTTGCTACGGCAGGTATCATATGCTTTGAAACAGGTTGCTGTATGTGGGTCCATTAAATAGCCTTTTTCGAAGGCGGATTTGATGTAGTCTTTGCCGTCTTGATCATTACAGAAATCGGCAGAAAAGATGTTCTGTATTTTCGCCAGTTCATCAGAGTTAAGCTGATAGTGCTTATCCTGATCCAGTTGCGACATCAGCTCTTTAGTACGTGCTTCGCCAAAAAGGTCGAAAAGAACGCGTTCGATATTAGATGATTTCAGTATGTCCATTGCTGGGGAAGTGGTGGCGATTACTGATTTATCACGCAGGTCATAGGCGCCAGTATTAATAAACTGTGTCAGGATATTATTGTTATTTGAGGCGATCAGGATCTTCTCAACGGGTAAGCCCAGTTGCATGGCGTAGTAGCCGCCAAGTGCGTTGCCAAAGTTACCGCTAGGTACATTCAGATAGACCTTGTCGCCAGGCTGAATTTCGTTCTGGCGAACCAGCTCCAGGTAGGAGTGTATATGGTAGATGATCTGAAATATAATTCGGCCAAAGTTAACGGAATTGGCCGCTGACAGGAATATGTTCTTTTCCTTGAGTTTTTGTTTGAAGGTGTCTGAGCCTAATAGCTGTTTCAGTGCGCTTTGTGCGTCGTCAAAGTCGCCCTTTATGCCAATAACCTTAAGATTCTCAGCGTCTTCAGTCACCATTTGCAGGCGTTGCACGTCTGATGTGCCACCATCAGGATACATGCAGGCAACCTGTACATTAGAACGGTTTTTGAAAGTTTCCAGAGCAGCAGGACCGGTATCACCCGAAGTCGCAGCCAGAATCAGGTAGTTTTCATTACGCTTCTGTGCCAGTGATGACAGAACTACGCCAAAAGGCTGTAGCGCCATATCTTTGAAGGCGCGTGTGGGCCCGTGATAAAGCTCGCTGACAAACAGGTCGTCATAGACTTTTTTAACCGGTACCGGGTTGCTGGGGTCGTCAAAGTTATCATACAGGCTAAGTGCGTTGTCGATTACATCGGCGTCAATGTCAATTTCGAAGGAGCTGAGTATGTCTTTAGCCAGAACCTTATAACTTGAATTGATATGTTGTTTTAGAAAATCTTCACTCAATTTGGGTAAAGACTCAGGCGAGTAAATGCCACCAAAAGATGAAATTGGGCTGAGAATCGCTTCAGAGAAGCTGATATGTGTAGGGCGCTGGCCATCGTTGCCGCGAGTTTCGATAAATTTCATATCTGCCTGTTATGCCTGGGTCGGTTAAGTGAAAGGGACAAATTATAGCGAAATCGGCGCATGATTACATCGACTATGCGCCCTTATTAAAGCAGGAACAGGGTTGCCAGGCCCAGGAAGGCGAGTAAACCGACGATGTCGGTGATCGTGGTTAATATCACACTACCCGCAATGGCGGGGTCTATTTTTAGCTTTTTCAGCACTACAGGTATAGCAACACCGGAACCGGCAGCAAACACCAGATTGATAATTAGTGCCGCGGCAATCACCAATCCGACTGAATAATCCTTGAACCAGAGAGTAGCAATCAGGGCGACCACGATGGCCCATATAACGCCATTAAAAAGGCCGACAATGACTTCCTTATTGAATACCCATCGTCGATTAGTGCGACTTAGCTGTCCCAGCGCCATGCTACGGATCACCAGGGTGATGGTCTGGCTACCTGCAATACCTCCCATGCTAGCGACTACGTTCATCAGTATGGCGACAGTAACGACTTTTTCCAGTGTTGCTTCAAAATTGCTTACCACCCAGGATGCCATAAAGGCGGTTAACAGGTTGATGCCAAGCCAGATGGCACGACGTTGGGTACTTGGCAGGACGGCGGAAAATAGATCTTCTTCATCGTTCAGACCCGCCATACTCAAAACAGAGTGATCTGCTTCATCTCGAATAATATCAACTACGTCGTCGATCGTAATACGCCCCAGCAGTATATTATTACCATCTACAACCGGTGCTGAGATCAGGTTCAGGTCTTCGAATGTCTTGGCAACTTCGCGAGCTTCCATATCAGAGCGGATTGCCTGTGCACTGTCGTCCATCAGTTCTTCAACGGTGCTACTTGGCTCGTTTATTAACAGGGTGGATAAGGGTAATAGCCCGAGAAAGCTATTATTACGATCAATAACCATGAGGTGATCGGTTTGATCGGGAATGTCTCCAAGTAGTCTTAAGTAACGTAATACAACATCCAGCGTCACTTCTGGGCGGATAGTGATTGCATCAGTGTTCATTAGACCACCGGCGCTATCCTCCGGGAAAGACAGTACGGATTCCAGCATTTTACGATGCTGGCTATCAAGGGAATGGAGAACCTGATCAATGACAGTATCTGGGAGTGATTGGACGAAGTCTGCAGAGTCATCGACTTCCAGGTTTTCAGCTAGTTGAACCAGCTGATCAGGTGTCATGTCCTTGATCAGGCTCTGACGTATTTCATCGCCCAGGCTGATCAGTACTTCGGCTTCAATTTCATTAGAAACCAGAGACCAGATGACAAATCGTTCACGAGGCGGGAGTGATTCCAGTAGATGAGCAATTTCTGCAGGATGCAATGCATTCAGCATGCCCTCGGCATGTTGCAGAGTGCCAGACTCAAGCGCTTCAGATAAAGCGATAATCTGTTGTTCAGTTTTTTCTGTGATGTCAGTGCTGTCTACCACAACTTGGCCCGGCGTGAATTTAAAATGTATATTAAGTGAATTTTATAAAAGTATTGGCGTTAAGTGTAGTCTGAACTGGCTACTTAGTCATTGCTTAATTGTAAAAGCAGATGATTAAGTGGAATAGAATTTAATTTTCTAATTTTTATATGAATAATTAACATTTCTTCTTAAGTAAATGAGACTTTATTATAATATCAAGAGGTAGTTTGTGGAAAATAAGTACACTGTTAAAGTGGGGGGCAGCTAAAGTGCTAGCTATATTTACGGTTCAGTGTAGACACAGCTTGTCTAATCTGTTCTGGAGCAGAAAGTGCCAGGATATTTTTACTCTCACCGTATAGTGCTTCAATGGAGCTGTTATTTATAATGTGTTTAATGTCCAGCAAGCTGGTTGCCTGAACACTAAAAGATTTTAATCCCATACCAAGTAGTAGTCGTGTGTATTGTGTGTCAGATGCCATCTCGCCACACATTGAAACAGGAATGCCCTGAGCCTCACCGGCACTTAATGTCATGCTAATGAGTTTGAGTACAGCAGGGTGTAGTGGGTTGTATAGATAACTTACTTCATCATCGATTCGGTCAAAGGCAAGTGTGTATTGAATCAGATCATTGGTTCCAATTGAGAGGAAATCCAGTTGACTCGCAATGCTGTCAGCGGCCAGTGCGGCGGCAGGAACCTCTATCATTGCACCGATTTTAATATTCTTATCAAATCTGACGCGACGTGCGGAGAGTTCTGACTTCGCCTGCTCAACCAGAGTCAGTACCTGATGAAGTTCAGATATGCAGGTTAGCATTGGAATCATCATGCAAGCCGGGCCATAGCCAGCGGTACGCAAAATGGCTTTTATCTGTTGCAGAAATAATTCGGGATCTTTCAGGCAACGGCGAATTGCGCGTAAGCCTAAAGCCGGGTTGTGAACTAATGGACCATGTTGTGTCGTGTCGGTTAATTCTTTATCGGCACCCAGATCCATCGTTCGAATTGTAAGTGGATGGCCCTTGAGTGATCGTAGTGCGCGTCGATAGGTTTCAAACTGCTGCTCTTCATCGGGCATTATATTTTGTTCGATAAACAGCATTTCGGTACGATACAGGCCGACACCGGTATGATCAAACTGTCTAAGAAAGCGAACATCTGCAGGGCGGTCAATATTACCTTGCAGAGTGATTTTAAATCCATCCTGAGTCTGGGCGGGTTTATTTTTTAACTCGAAAAGATTTTTACGGCGTTGTCGTTCATCTCGAATAAGTGCTTTGTACTGAGATAGAACTTTCTTATCAGGATTAATTAGAATCTCGCCACTATTGCTGTCAATAATGAGCGTGTCATTTGCCTGAATATAATATTTGGCATTGTTAACGCCAACTATTGCGGGGATGCCCAGATTACGAGCAAGTATTGCCGTATGTGATAATGGGCCACCGTATTCGGTGATAAAGCCTGCGATTTTCTGATGTTGCATAAGAATAGTGTCAGAAGGGGTTAAATCATCTGCAACAATAATTCTATTTTTTAAGTGGGAACCAAGTTTTTCATCGGCATGGTTGATTTCCGGTTCGTTCATCAGGCAACGATGAATTCGCTCGGTGACATGTATTATGTCATCTTTACGCGTTTTCAGATAAGGGTCATCCATCTCATCGAATATTTTTACAATACGTTCAACCTGTGCTTGCAGTGCCCACTCCGCATTACATAATCGAGCATGAATATGACTTACTGTGCCCTCATAAAGGACAGGGTCATCAAGCATAAGAAGATGGGTGTCAATAAATTGCGTAATATCGTGTGGTGTGTCGCTGGAAATTGTCTCTTTTATGTCGTTAAGTTGTTGCAAAGCCAGGTTTCTTGCTTCTTCAAAACGTTTAACTTCATTTTCAACATCGTACTTGGAGATAGAGTACTCCAGTACTTCAGGCAGTTCACGGTAATAAATATAGGCGTGACCTATACTAATACCTTTAGTGACACCAATGCCTTTGAGTTGAGATGACATAGTTTTATCTATTCCGTATTCTGTTATGTTTATTCATTTTCATCGAAGCGATTGTTAATGAGCTCGACGAGTTTATCTATACATTCTTTTGCATCATTGCCTTCAGTATGAATTGTAATGGAACTGCCGTTACCAGCTGCCAGCATCATTACACCCATGATGCTTTTCCCATTTACGCGATGGCCATTTTTTTCTATATCTACATGGCAGTCGAAGCTGGATGATAAGCCTACAAATTTTGCAGCTGCCCGCGCATGTAGCCCCAGCTTATTAATAATGTTTACTTGTTGGCTCTGACTGTTTTTATTATTCATTGCATTCACAAAGTAAAATTCCGTCATGGCCTCCGCTAACAGCTTTGAGAGCCATATTTTCCAGATTGAGTTGTGGATAGTTTAACACTCTAATTAACATTGGCAGGCTGAGTCCAGCGACCAGTTTGCAGTCGCTTTCCTGGCAAAGTTGTTTGCCAATATTGCTGGGAGTTGCGCCATATATGTCTGTTAGTATTAGTACGCCATTACCCGTGTTCAGGTATTTCAAATGTTCATCGGCTTGTAGCAAGATATCATCAACAGGGTGGTCAAGCGGTACTTCTAGTACGCGAGTTGCCAGTGGGCATGTGTCTAACATTTGTTTTGCCGTATTAAGTAAGTTGCTGGCAACATGCTGGTGTGTAATTAAAAGTAGACCGACACTCATATTTGTTTAGCTCAGTTCTCTATGTCGTAGCGAAACGTTCTCGTACATTTCTTTAAAGTGCTTGAACAATTGCTCAGCAATATATACTGAACGATGCTGGCCGCCAGTGCAACCTATTGATATGGTCAGATAATAACGATTTTGTTCGGAAAATTTTGGAATCCAGAATTCGAGCATTGTTTGTATATGGTTGAGCATAGCGGTAACATCATTTTGTTGTTCAAGAAAGTTCTGTACATCCGTATCCTTGCCTGTTAATGGGCGTAGCTCAGGTTCCCAGTGTGGATTTGGAAGGCAGCGTACGTCAAATACAAAGTCAGAATCACTTGGTACGCTATTCTTGAAACCGAAAGATTGAATGAGGATTGATAGTTGCTGATTTTTTCGGCCGATTACTCTCTCTTTAATCAGAGCGCGCAATTGGTGTACATTGGTATGTGTAGTGTCAATGGATAAATTGGCTGCATTTGAAATTGTTGTAAGTAAGTTTCTCTCTATATCGATGGCTTCAGAAAGGTGAATGTTTTTGCGTGTTAACGGGTGTTTTCTACGTGTGTCGCTAAAACGTTTGATTAACTCATTTATATCTGTGCGGAAAAATATAATTTCGACTTCAATATCATCGGATTTAATTGAAGAGATGATTTCATTGAAACGGCGTAAATCATTAGCGCCGCTTCTGGCATCTATTCCCACTGCAATCTCATTATAGATTTGCATTTGCTGGTTTTTTAGTTGCTCTTTCAGGCCTGGTAATAGTCCAAGAGGTAAATTGTCCACACAATAAAAACCTTCGTCTTCTAGAGTGTGTAAGGCGATAGTTTTTCCAGAGCCTGAGAGGCCGCTAATGACTAAAAGTTTCATGCCCGTTTTGTCTATTTTATTTATTCTTTAGTTTCTTGCATAAGATGTAGGCGTTGTCTGGCAATAAATTCATCACTTGCATTATGCCCATTATCGATAAGGATGTGATTGCGTACCGCTGCTTCAACCATTACCGCTATGTTTCTGCCAGATGCTATCGGAATTTTCATTTCAGTTACTTCTACACTTAATATAGTTTTAACGCTTCTCGATCCATATAATCGATCCAGTTGCTGCTGGTCATCTTGTGTCATTCGCTCAAGGTGCAAAATTAAACGTAAATTCTTCTTTGATTTGATTGCGTTCTCGCCATACATGGCTCTAATGTTGAGTACACCCAGTCCTCTTACTTCCATGAAGTCTGTTAATACCTCGGGGCAGCGTCCATCGAGCAAGTTTGGACCGATTCTCGTAAACGTGGGAGCGTCGTCGGCAATTAAACGATGGCCACGAGTAATTAGTTCGAGAGCAAGTTCGCTTTTACCAATACTGCTTTCACCAGTAATCAGTACACCGGTGCCCATAACTTCCATGAAGACGCCGTGTAGGGTAATTTTCTCAGCAAGAAGATCTGAAATATAAAAGCGTACGGAGTCGATAAGGTCTCCGCTATTCATATCTGTTTCTAAAAGTGGTGTATGCTTTTCATTGGCGAGCTGGATGATTTCATCGGGTGCAGATTGTCCATTGGTAAATACAATAGCAGCAGTTCGTCTAGTAAAAATATCGGTATATGCATGTTTGGTTTTCTGACGTATGCGCTTTAGGTATAACCATTCTTTTTTGCCAATGACCTGAATGCGGTTGGGGTGTATCAGGTTCATATGGCCGATCAGTGTTGACTGCTGATTTAGATGAAGGGCCCTTTTGATAGGACGTTTTGCATGTGCTTTACCAGCTATCCATTTCAGGTCAATGTTATTTCGTAAGTGATTATATATATCCTGAGGGGTTAATTGCTGTAGCATATGGCTAGATCAGCTTCAGGAAGCAGCCTGGTGAGTCTGGGACCAGCCAGCCAGTTGTAGATAAAGTTCTTCGTCTGTCTCGCATTTTCTCAGCTCTTCACAAAAATCGATATCACTAAACATTCCAGCCAGTGCTGCAAGTATCTGGAGATGTTCGTCGGTACAGTCTTCTGGTACCAGTAAACCAAAGAGTAAATCAGCAGGTTCTCTGTCAGGGCTGTCGAAATCTATGCTGTGATCCAGTTTAATAAAGCAGCCTAAGGTGACAGGGTCCGTATCTTCTGTACCGCCGTGACGCCCATGCGGGATGGCAACGCCATGTCCTAAGCCTGTCGAGCCGAGACGCTCTCTTTCTATTAGCCGATTAAATATGTCTGTCGGGTCGACACCAGTCGCACCTGAGCCAAGTAACTGGCCCAGCGTTTCAAGTGCGCGCTTTTTACTGCCGATACCGCTTATGCACTTAACCCGTTCAGGTGCAATTAACTGGTGTATTTCCATTTCAGTTATTCGACATCAACCGCAGGTTGAGGTTCCTTCTGGTGGTGGTCGGTGATTTTTTCTTTATGCTTTTTCACCTGTCGATCCAGTTTGTCTATCAGGCCATCAATAGCGGCATACATATTATCTTCGGTGTTTTCCGCAAAGATATTGTTGCCACGCATATTAATAGTCGCTTCTGCTTTATGGCGAACGCTTTCAACCGTTAATATCACGTGTGTGTTGGTGACTTTATCGAAGTGGCGCTCGATGCGCTCCATCTTTTCTTCAACGTAGTTACGTAGTGAATCAGTGATATCTATATGGTGTCCGGTTAGATTGAGTTGCATAAGGACTCCTTAGTGCTATGCCTTAAGTCAGGCGTTTACGTTCATTTGATGGTGGTATCATCATGGCTTCTCGGTATTTTGCCACAGTTCTACGCGCCACGTTTATTCCCTGATCAACCAACAGGCTGGCAATTTTATTGTCGCTCATTGGTTTCCTGGGTTCCTCACTTTCTATCAGCTTTTTGATCATGGCTCTTATGGCCGTAGCTGAACATTCTCCGCCGTCGGATGTGCCAACGTGGCTGGAGAAAAAGTATTTGAATTCGAATACACCCCGAGGTGTATGCATGAACTTCTGAGTTGTAACTCTGGAGATAGTGGATTCATGTAGCTCAAGTTCGTCAGCAATTTCTCGTAACACCAGTGGCTTCATGCCTTCTTCGCCATAATCAAGAAACGTTCTCTGGTGTTCAACAATCGATGTTGCGACTCGCATCAGTGTTTCATTACGACTTTGCAGGCTTTTTAGAAACCACCTTGCCTCCTGCATATTATTTTTCAGGAAGGTGTTGTCATCGCTCTGTTTGCCTCTCTGTATATAAGAAGCATAAGTCGAATTGATGCGCAGCTTTGGCGCAGCTTCTGCATTCAGGCTGACATTCCAGCGGCCGTTTTTCTTAGCAACATACACATCCGGTACCACATATTGTGGGGAGGATTGGCTGATGATGCTGCCGGGCTTGGGGTTTAGAGTCTGAATAAAACGAATAATTGACGCCAGCTCATCATCGTTAACCCGATTATAACGCTTTAACTTGGCATAATCATGACTACCGAGCAGATCCAGGTGATTTTTAACAATTTCTCGTGCTTTCTTGATCGAGTTAAAACCTTCGTCAGAAAATTGTTCCATTTGAATCAGCAGGCACTCTTTCAAGTCCCTGGACGCAACGCCAACAGGATCAAAGTGCTGGATCAGGCGAAGTACCGCTTCAACCTCATCAAGTTCTATTTCGAACTCATCTACTAGCCCGGCGTGGATCTCTTCAACGCTTTCCTTGAGATAGCCATCTTCGTCGATACCATCAATGATGGCAATCGCGATAGCGCGGTCGGTATTGCTCAGGTTGGTAACCAGTAACTGGTCGAGCAGATGGTCTATTAATGCGTCTTCATTACTGCTCTGGTTTTCCAGGAATTCCCGTGCTTTGTCATCGTCACCGGAAGATGAAGATGAGCTGCTGAGTGTTGGTTCATATATGTCATCCCATTGTGAATCAACGGGTAATTCATCAGGCATTTCGTTAGAGTTGTTGAGATCCATGTCCTGGGCGGCTGCATCACTCTGCAGGTCGTTGCCTTCCTGTTCGTTCTGAGAAGCCTGTTCCTGAGATGTTTGCTCATTGCCGGAATCATTGTTTGATGAGTCTGGTGAATTATTTTCATCCTCTACCTCGAGCATTGGGTTTGAATCCAGGGCTTCCTGGATTTCGACTTGTAGCTCTAGTGTTGATAATTGCAGTAGGCGAATTGCCTGTTGCAACTGAGGGGTCATTGTCAGAGACTGACCAATTCGTAACTGTAGGGATTGCTTCATTCTATATTGGTGTAAATCTTCTGGGGTTTAGCATTCACAAAAAACGATTTAAGCATATTCTGTGCCATATGGGATTGCATATCAAGAGATATACCACTGTTTATAGACTAAATTCCTGTCCAAGATAAACTTCTCTGACTTTTTTGTCTTCCAGGACCATTTGCGGACTCCCTTCTGCGATAACCTGGCCGGAACTCAATATATAAGCGCGTTCGCATATACCTAAGGTTTCCCTGACATTATGGTCGGTTATAAGTACGCCGATATTGCGTTCGGTCAGTTGTTTGATGATTCGTTGAATTTCCAGTACCGAGATTGGATCAACACCGGCAAAAGGTTCATCCAGTAATATAAAGTCAGGCTCGGCAGCTAGAGCTCTAGCAATTTCTACGCGTCGGCGTTCGCCTCCGGACAGACTAATACCAGCATTGTCACGAATATGGTCTATCTGAAGTTCATCTAAAAGCTGTTGTAGGTGTTGTTCTCGTTGCTGTTTACTTAGTTCCCTGCGCGTTTGAAGTATTGCCAGGATGTTTTCAGCGACAGTCAGTTTACGAAATACTGAGGCCTCCTGAGGCAGATAACCAATGCCTAACTTTGCACGGGCATGCATCGGCAGCAGGGTAATGTCCTGCTGATTGAGATAAATATGGCCTTCATTTACTGGGATCAAGCCAACCATCATATAAAAGCTGGTGGTTTTTCCTGCACCATTGGGGCCCAGTAAACCGACGACTTCACCGCTCTGCACATGAATTGTTACATCATCTACAACGGTTCGCTTGCGAAAGCGTTTAACAATATGCTCGGCGCGTAAAATATTCATTCTTTGCTTTGGTTTTTTTTGTCAGGTTGAATTGTAATCTGTACTCGAGCAGGTTGTGTGGGGTTTTCCATGTTTTCCTGGCCGGCCTTGACTATATTGCTCTGGCTGTCATAAATAATATGCTGGCTACTAAACTGATTCTGGTCTTTTTTCAGTAGTGCGTTGATTTTGAGTTCCAGTAAACCACTATCTGCTTGATAAATAATACTTTCACTTTCAGCTTCAATATATTCGCCCTGATCATTGAGCTGATTAAACCTTGCAGGTTTTCCCGTTACACTAATTAAGCTGAGCTTTCCAGTGAGCTTACTTTTAATGGTAACTTTGTCACCGCTGATATGAATATTGCCGCGGCTGATTTTGACATTGCCAGTATAAATGCTGGTGTTTTCCTGTTCATGCATCTCTGCGCGATCGGCCTCAATATGGATTGCGGCATCTTGTTGGTTACTTGCTGCAAAAGCAGATACATTAAAAAGTAATATGAAAATAAATGATTTAAGGCGTGGTTTCATAGATACCCTTTACCCCAGATAATAAAATAAGGCTTCCGTTCTTGTTATTGTATATCAGGCCTTTCGAGCTGAGCTTAAGCTGATTGCTTTGCACTTCTGCGTATTGGTCCGTTTCAGCGAGCTGGCTGGCCGTGTTAACTTTAAGATAGTCAGTTTTGATCGATAGTTCAGTTTTTGCCGCAGAAGCGCGCAAGATATTGACATTGCCTTTGAGGAGAAGCTGTTCCTGTTTCTGGTAAAAAGTGACATTGTCAGCTGTTAAGGTGAACAGGTTGCTGTTATCAATAAACTCCAGTCTGGCCTGATACAGCTCGGCACTATCGTCATCCGCATAATGCAGCATCTTCTTCGCTTTTAATGCGTAAATTGCTTGCCCTTTCTGGTCAAGGCGAGTGCTCATAAAGTTTTCCATAAAATAATCGGGGAAACGCTTATCAGCAAGCTCATCTTGACGAGGCTTCTGTTTGATATCTTCCTGAAGCCAGAGAGCAAATACGGCGACGATGATTAATATTGCAAGCAGTAAGTAATTGCGCATAGCCAGTTAGCAGTGGTATTAGCTGTTATGGCTCAAATAGGATTCAAGCATGCTCTGTAACTTGCCCTGTGCTTCGAGAATCAGTTCACAGACATCTCTCCCTGCGCCGCAGCCACCGTTCTTATCGGTAATCCAGTGAGCATGTTTTTTTACAAAGGGATGTCCATCCTGTACACAAATGGCAAAGCCGACTTTACTCATGACTGGTAAATCAACAACATCATCGCCGACATAGGCAATGTCTTTATGCGTCAGTCCGGTGTCTTCAAGCAAGGCTTCATAGGCAGGAAGTTTTTCGCGTTTACCCTGGTAGATGCGGGTGATGCCCAGGTCTTTGGCACGATGAAGAACAACATTAGACGTGCGGCCAGTGATAATGGCAACTTCGACGCCTGCGTCTTGCAACATGCGTAAACCATGACCGTCTTTTGAATTAAAAGCCTTATATTCCTGCCCGTCATCACCGAGGTAGAGAGCGCCGGTAGTTAAAACACCATCGATATCGAAGATGACCAGTTTTATATTTGCTGCTTTTTCCAGAATGTCTTGCATGGTTATGTCCTGCGTTAAGCACCTGATGACAGGTGGTTACTTGGCTCATCTGGCGACATTACACCACGCCTGCTCTGAGCAGGTCATGCATGTTCATGGCGCCAATTAGCGTGTTGTCATCGTCGACAACCAGCATTGCGTTTATTTTGTTCTGTTGCATCTGTGTGAGTGCTTCCGCTGCCAACAGATTTGCTTTTATGGTTTTACAGTTAGCAGTCATAACCTCTTTTACATTGGCACTATGTACATCGATGTTCTTATCCAGTGTGCGACGTAAGTCAACGTCTGTATAGATACCCAGTACTTTTTGTTGTGAGTCGACAATGGCCGTCATGCCCAATCCTTTCTGGGTGATTTCCAGTAAGGCATCACGTAGGCTTGCAGTTTCTGCAACCTGAGGAATTTCATCAGCGGTATGCATAATGTCCTTAACATGGAGTAGCAATCTACGTCCCAGACTGCCTCCGGGATGTGACAGGGCGAAGTCTTCTTCGGTAAAACCACGCGCATCGAGTAGCGCAACGGCCAGTGCATCGCCAAGCACCAGCGCAACTGTGGTGCTGGAAGTGGGTGCCAGCCCCAGTGGGCAGGCTTCTTTTTCTACACCCGCGTGGAGATTGATATTAGCTTCGCTAGCCAGTGTTGAGCCGGGTTTACCGGTGATGCTAATCAAGGGCACGGAAAGTCGTTTGATAATCGGCACAATGGTCAGTATCTCTCCGGTTTCGCCGGAGTTTGAAAGGGCAATAACCACATCCTGAGGCGTGATCATTCCAAGATCGCCATGGCTGGCTTCGCCGGGGTGCACAAAAAAAGCGGGCGTGCCGGTACTTGCCAATGTGGCGGCAATTTTATTGCCGATGTGTCCGGATTTGCCCATACCCGTTACAACAACGCGGCCTTTACAGGCAAGCATGAGCTCACAGGCTTTAACAAAACCACTATCGATTCGTGCTCTGAGGGCCTCAATTGCCTGTATCTCGGTATCGAGTACTGCCAGGCCAAGTTTTCTGATCTGTTCAGGGTTAATCGTGCTGGTCTGGTTCTTCTGATTCACGGTTATCGTCGCTTTCTATTTACTGTATGGCACTAAAATAAAGGATTACTTCGTATGCAGCAAATACAGTCAGTAAAATGCCACCCTCGAGGCGATTGATTTCACCCACTTTATTGCTTCGTCCAAAGGCCATAATAAACATGATAATGGTCAGAACCACCATAATCGGCAGGTCTCTGGTGAGTACACCATCGATTAGCTCGCTGGGTTGAATCAGGCCTGCAACGCCAAGTACACCTAGCGTGTTAAACATATTGGAGCCGATAATATTACCAATGGCAATATCATGTTCGCCTTTACGAGCACTGGCTATAGAGGCGGCCAGTTCTGGCAGGCTGGTGCCAATCGCAACAATGGTTAAGCCGATAATCAGATCGCTAACGCCGAAAGTAGTGGCGATATTGATAGCGCCCCAGACCAGTAACTTTGAACTAATCAGCAGAAGAACCATGCCGATAAAGAGTAAGATCAGCGCCTTGCTCATTGGCATGTCGTCAGGAATTTCCTGTTCATATTCACTGCTTAGCGGATCGCTGATTGTCGCATCGCCAAGGTCGCTGCTGCGTTGCCTTAGGGCGTTACGTACAACCCAGAACATAAGTACGACCAGTGTAATGAGCATGAGTGCGCCGTCAACTCTGTCCAGTGCATTGTCATGTGACAATAGCATTACCGCCAGAATCGTAGCAATGATTAGTAGTGGGTATTCACGTTTAAGGATGCTGGAGTGGACTGAGAGAGGCACTACAACGGCAGTAGCTCCGAGTACCAGCGCGATATTGGTGATATTGGAGCCAATTGCATTACCTATCGCCAACCCAGGGTTGCCGCCTAGAGAGGCGATTGCAGCAACCAGAATTTCCGGTGCTGATGTACCAAAACCAACAATCGTCAGACCAATTATCAGTGGCGAAACGCCAAGATTTCGGGCAGTGGCAGAAGCGCCAGACACAAACAGGTCAGCACTCCAGATTAAAATAGCAAAGCCCGCGAGTATCGCAGCAATATCAATTAAGATAGACACAAATAACCAGATTCTTTAAATTGAAAGAGCGCAATGATACACGATTATGCATGACAACAAGAAACAGGATCTACTATGAATTCTATTAAGGTGGGGAGCTATGGATGGGAGTTCGCATCATTTCTGCAATCGTTTTACCCGCAAGACCTGCCCCAGGAGTGGCGTCTGAGTTTCTATGCAAATGAATTTAACAGCATTTTAATACCCGCTGAGCTATGGTGTGATTCGTCACTTGATATTGAGGAGTGGCTGGATGTGCCTGATGATTTCAGTTTTTATTTGCAACAGGCGGATGCGCACTGTGATGAGAGGCTGCATTCTGTAACTCAGCTTCTGGGGAGTAAACTAAAGGGTAGTGTGAATCTCTGTTCAGAGACCATATGTATTGAAAACCGGGTAGCCATTATTGAGAGTCAGCAACAGTCGATTCGAGAGTGGCGTTACTGGTTAGAACAAAATGCCGACGATTTAGATGCCATATTCCTCAAAGATGGTGATCTAAGCTATCAACAACTCAATGATTTTAAATCACTGCTCGAACTAATGGGGCTATAGTCAATCAAAACAACAATGTGAGACTTTGCAAAAAACCTTATCTTAAATTTGCTGAATAGAACCAGTTGTATATAGTAACAGGCCAATAATCGCTTCATGTCAATGAGGGCATCACCATTACTAAAGAATCATCAGACGTACTAATCAAAATTCGAGGGCTGAGCTTTTCCAGAGGTCAGCGCAAGATTTTTGATCAAGTCGATATGGATATTATGCGCGGTAAGGTGACCGCTATTATGGGGCCAAGTGGCACCGGCAACACGACGCTGCTCAAACTGATTGGTGGGCAGCTAAAGCCGGATGCTGGTCGCATCTGGGTTGATGGAGAAGAGGTACATACCTTATCTCAGCGTGCCCTTTACAGTTTGCGGCAACGTACCATGGGGATGTTGTTTCAAAGTGGGGCTCTGCTGACGGATTTGAGTGTGTTCGACAATGTCGCTTTCCCTTTGCGTGAGCATACCCGTTTATCTGAATCTGCGATTCGTGATCTGGTGTTGTTAAAACTGGAAGTGGTGGGCTTGCGTGGCGCAAGTCAGCTCATGCCATCAGAGCTGTCGGGGGGCATGGCAAGGCGTGTTGCCCTGGCTCGGGCAATATCGCTCGACCCGGAAATGATTATGTATGATGAGCCATTTACCGGGCAGGATCCTATATCCATGGGGGTGCTGGTTAAATTAATCCACGACATGAACCATGCCCTGGGTATGAGCTCGGTGGTGGTTTCCCATGACGTAGTAGAAACTGCCAGTATCTCTGACTATATCTATGTGATTTCGGCGGGCAAGGTGGTAGAGCACGGTTCGCCACAAGCGATACGGGAATCCGCATCTGACTGGGTACAGCAGTTTATGGGTGGGCTGGCGGATGGTCCGGTGCCATTTCATTATCCGGCGCCACCGCTAATGGACGATTTACAGAGTAATCGCTGATGCTATTAAACTGGCTGCAAAAAACAGGGCGCAGTACCCTTAACAGTTTCTCCCGTACAGGGCGGGGCACACTGTTTCTTTGGCAGTGTTTGCTGAGTCTGCCCTATATTTTTCGGAAGCCCCATCTACTGATTCGGCAAATGCATTATGTGGGTGTGCAAACCCTGCTAATTATCCTGGTCGCCGGTTTATTTGTGGGTATGGTGTTAGCGCTTCAGGCATATATTGTGCTGGTGGATTTTGGTGCTGAAGAGTCGATTAGCCTGATGGTGTCCTTGAGTATTTTAAGGGAGTTGGGCCCGGTGTTTACGGGGCTTTTATTTGCTGGACGGGCGGGGTCTGCGCTGACCGCTGAAATTGGTCTGATGAAAAGCACTGAGCAGCTTTCCGGTATGGAAATGATGGCGGTTAATCCGATGCAGTATGTGATAGCGCCACGCTTCATGGCGGGCATTCTGTCTGTTCCCTTATTGACGGTGATTTTCATGGCGACTGCCATTTTAGGCGGCTTTTTTGTTGCGACCGAGATGCTGGGGCAGTATGAAGGCGTGTTCTGGTCGCAGATGCAGGCGAAAGTTGATTTTTATCAGGATCTGATGAATGGCGTCATTAAGAGTCTGGTGTTTGGTTTTGTGGTGGTCTGGATTGCGGTGTTTGAAGGCTATGACTGTGTGCCCACATCCGAAGGGCTGGGGCAGGCAACGACACGTACCGTGGTGCATGGCTCACTGGCGGTATTGGGGCTGGATTTCATCCTCACCGCATTAATGTTCAATGTTTAGGAAACATTTTAGCTTATGAATACTCGAACAATAGAGATACTCGTGGGTGCCTTTGTCGTGCTGGCGATCATTTCCATGGTGATGTTGTCACTAAAGGTCAGCAATCTGGCAAGCTATGGTAATAATGGTGATGTATACCAGATTCGAGCCCAGTTTGAGAATATTGGTGGCCTGAAGATTAGGGCGCCGGTCAGTGCGGGTGGTGTTCGCGTAGGACAGGTTTCAAATATACGTTATGACAATGAAGAGTTTGTTGCCGAGGTTACCCTGGATATTAAAAATGACTATCAGTTTCCGCTGGATACTTCAGCCAGTATTCTGACCGCCGGTTTGCTAGGTGAACAATATGTGGGGCTGGATCCGGGTGGAGAAGAAGAGTACCTGCAACCGGATGGAGAGCTCGAGCTGACCCAGTCAGCGCTCGTCTTGGAACAGGTTATTGGGCAGTTTCTTTTCTCCAAGGCACAGGAATAATACATCCAGGAATAAAAATCAGGGTCTGGCGAAGGCCAGGCTGAACAAATTGCCAGAATCGGCTTGAGGAGTTAATTATGTTAAAGACTATTATTGCGTTGTTTGCGGTGGCCTGGATGGGCATTGCTCAGGCATCCAATCCGGGGCCTGACCAGCTTATTAAGGAAACTTCTGAGCAGGTGCTCTCTATATTAGAAAGTAATAAGGATAAATATCAGCAGCAGCCAGAAGAGCTTTTCAAGCTGGTGAATGATATTATCCTGCCGCATCTGGATTTTCGTGCGATGAGCAAGTTGGCACTGGGCAAGAATTGGCGTAAAGCAAATGACGATCAGCAAACACGCTTTGTTGAGGCGTTTAAAGTTATGTTGATACGGACCTATAGTAAGTCACTGACAGAGTATGCCGGCCAGAAAATCAATTTCCTGCCGTATCGCCCACCAGCAGAAGGCAAGCGAACTACCAAGGTGCAAACCGTCATTAGTCAGAGTAATGGCCCTGAAATTCCCATCGATTATAGCCTGCGCATTAAGAATGATATCTGGAAAGTGTATGATATAAAAATTGATGGAATTAGCCTGGTCACAAACTATCGCAATAGCTTTGCGGCAGATATTAACCGGGTGGGCATAGACGGCCTGATTGAAAAGCTGCTGGCGAAAAACGACAGCAAGCAGGATAAGGCCTGAGCAATGTTCAAGTTTGAACAACAGCAAAACAGGGTTAAGTTGTCGGGGCGGCTTAACTTTGAAACGGTGGCGGATTTATTAAATAAGTCCCCCATTCGCTTTGACGAGCCGGAAATTCAGGTCGATTTATCTGAAATTACTCGATTTAATAGTGCTTCATTGGCCCTTTTGCTCGATTGGCTTAAAAAGTCGCAGCAAAAAGGTTGCCAAATCAAGTATCATAACGCCCCTGATCAGCTTCTGGCGATTGCCCATGCATATGGCATCGAGCAGGAACTGCCATTAACCTCGGCCTGAGCTGTAACTAGCCTGAGCTGTAAACTAGACATCGGTTGAATGAATAAGCTGTTAATAAAGGGTGGTGTCACCCTCAATGGGGATGTACGAATCTCTGGTGCAAAAAATGCGGTATTGCCTATATTGGCAGCAACATTGCTGGCTGAAGGTAAATCGGTTGTTAAAAATGTACCGCATCTGCAGGATGTAACTACGACTGTGGCGCTGCTGGGTAGCATGGGGGCAACCGTTGTGGTTGATGAAACCATGAGTATTGAAGTAGAGGCCGATACCCTGGAAACTCAGGTAGCACCCTATGACCTGGTGCGTACAATGCGCTCGTCTATTCTGGTGCTGGGGCCGTTACTTGCTCGTTTTGGTTATGCGGAGGTCTCGTTGCCAGGTGGCTGTGCTATTGGCTCTCGTCCGGTGAATATCCATATTAAGGGTATGCAGGACATGGGGGCTGATATAGAAGTTAAAAACGGTTATATCATTGCCAAAGCAGATCGCCTTAAAGGGGCGCGCATTGTGATGGACATGGTGACAGTAACCGGTACCGAAAACCTGATGATGGCAGCGGTACTGGCAGATGGTACATCAATACTTGAGAATGCAGCACGTGAGCCAGAAGTTGTTGATCTGGCTAACTTCCTCAATAAGATGGGGGCTAAAATTTCCGGTGCGGGCACCGACACCATTACTATAGAAGGTGTTGAGCGTTTACAGGGTACGGACTACAAAGTGGTGCCAGACCGAATTGAAACCGGTACCTTTCTGGTGGCGGCGGCGATCACCGGTGGTCGGGTCAAGGTTAAAGATACTGATCCCAGCTTACTGGATGCTGTGCTCGATAAATTACGTGAATCAGGTGCAGATATTGAATGCGGCGATGACTGGATTGAGCTAGACATGAAAGGCAAAAGGCCTAAGGCGGTGAGTGTTCGTACGGCTCCTTATCCGGCCTTCCCAACAGATATGCAGGCACAGTTTACCGCACTGAACGTGGTGGCTGAAGGTACTGGAACTATTGTGGAGACAGTGTTCGAGAATCGCTTTATGCATGTTCAGGAGCTGCAACGTATGGGAGCCAATATTGAAGTTGAAGGTAACACCGCAATTGTCAGGGGTGTTGATCAACTTAATGCGGCGCCAATTATGGCAACCGATTTACGTGCTTCAGCCAGTTTGATTCTGGCCGGGCTGGTGGCCGAGGGTGAAACCGAAGTGCATCGCATTTATCATATAGATCGTGGCTATGAGCTGATCGAAGAAAAGCTGGCTTATCTGGGTGCGGAAATTCGCCGTGTCGCCGAATAACACAACAAAATGTAATGAGTATGAGTAATACAATCACAATCGCCCTATCGAAAGGCCGTATTTTTAAAGAAACGCTACCGTTGCTGGAAGCTGCGGGTATTGTCCCTGTGGATGACCCGGAAAAGAGTCGTAAACTGATTCTTGATACCAATCAGGATGACGTTAAGCTGGTAATTATTCGTGCCACTGACGTGCCCACCTATGTACAGTACGGTGCAGCTGATCTGGGTGTCGCGGGCAAAGATGTATTGATGGAGCATGGTGGTAAGGACCTGTACGAACTGGTTGATCTAAATATCGCCAAATGCAAATTGATGACGGCAGGCAAGGTGGATTACGTGCCTCATAGTGGACGTTTACGTGTCGCTACCAAGTTTGTTAATGTGGCGCGTAATTTCTTTGCAGAGCAGGGTAAGCAGGTTGAGGTGATCAAACTGTATGGTTCTATGGAACTGGGCCCGATCGTTGGTCTGTCGGATCTGATTGTGGATGTGGTGGATACCGGTAACACATTAAAAGCAAATGGCCTGAAGCCGATGGAGCACATTGCCGATGTTAGTTCACGGTTGATTGTTAACAAGGCGTCTTTAAAAATGAAACATGATCGCATTCAGCAAATGGTTGAGCAAATGAGGCAGGCAGTAAAGTAATGGTCACAATTTCTCAGTTAACTACCCATCAAGCGGATTTCTGGCAACAGCTTGATAAGACCCTGGCCTGGGAATCAGTCTCTGATGAGCAGGTGTTTAATACGGTTAATGGCATTATTAATGATATTCGCAAACGCGGTGATGCGGCGTTAATTGAATACACCAATAAATTTGATCGACTGTCATTAACCAATAGTTCACAGCTTGAGGTGCCTGCTTCAAGTTTGCAGGACTCACTGGGTAAAATTTCTACTGAACACCGTGAAGCGCTGGAAAAAGCAGCTGAGCGTGTGCGTGCTTATGCTGAACACCAGAAGCTGGAATCCTGGGCTTATACGGAAGCCGATGGAACCTTTCTGGGGCAGCAGGTAAGTCCTATGGATCGAGCGGGACTTTATGTGCCTGGCGGTAAGGCGGCATATCCATCATCAGTGATTATGAATGCCATTCCTGCCAAGGTGGCGGGTGTGCCTGAGCTGATTATGGTGGTGCCAACCCCTGATGGTGAAATCAATGATCTGGTATTCGCTGCAGCAGCGATTGCCGGTGTTGATCGTGTTTTCTGTGTGGGTGGCGCGCAGGCAGTTGCCGCTCTGGCTTATGGTACTGAGAGTATCCCCCGCGTCGATAAAATTGTCGGGCCGGGTAATATCTATGTGGCTACTGCCAAGCGAATGGTATTTGGTGCAGCCGGTATCGACATGATCGCGGGGCCTTCTGAAATTTGTGTGGTCTGTGATGGTAAGACAGACCCTGACTGGATTGCGATGGATCTGTTTTCACAGGCCGAGCACGATGAGGATGCGCAGTCCATTCTGGTTTGCCCTGATGCGGATTATATCGAGCAGGTTAAAGCGAGCATTGAAAAGCTACTGGCTGATATGCCACGTGCCGAAATTATCAAAAAATCACTGACTGATCGTGGTGTGCTGATTCAAACTGAAAGCCTTGAGCAGGCGATTGAAGTTGCTAACTATATTGCACCAGAACACCTTGAGCTATCGATGGATGAGCCACGTGAATGGGCTAAAAAAATTCGTCATGCTGGTGCCATATTTATGGGGCGTTATACCGCAGAAGCGCTGGGTGATTATTGTGCGGGACCTAATCATGTCCTGCCAACTTCTCGCACGGCGCGTTTCTCTTCACCATTAGGTGTTTATGATTTCCAGAAACGTTCTAGTCTAATTGACTGTTCGGCTGAAGGTGCCTCTGAACTCGCAAAAATTGCTGCAACACTTGCTCACGGTGAAGGATTAACTGCGCATGCACGTTCAGCTGAATATCGTATTAAAAAATAGCTTTTCAAGTTATATAGATGCTGGCTGGTAAAGTCTATAAGTTGTTCAGTAAATCAAACAAATGGTATCTATAAACTCAATATCATGACAGTTTGTGATAAGGTGATTAAGGCATGGGTGATGTAGTTGAGTTTAAAAAAAAGAGTCCTTTCGAAAAACATAAAGGCAATACTTTATGTAAGCGGGGGTTTCATAAATGGAAGCTTGATAAGGATCAGCAATTTGATACCAAACAGGGAAAGCTGGTAACCGTTTATAAATGTGCACGTTGCGGTAAAGTTAAAAGCGAAGCGCGCTAGAACATTTTTTACTCAATGTTATTTCGAGCACTAAAATAAAAAGCGCCATATTTGATATGGCGCTTTTTTTATTTTAGCTGATTTTTATTTTCCGGGCTTTCGCTGCTTCCTGTTTTGGAATGGTTAGCGTTAATACGCCTTGCTCACAAGTGGCGGTAATTTTATCCGGATTTACACCTTCAGGCATAGTGAAGCGTCGATAAAAAACACCGTGTTTACGTTCGATGCGTTTGAAGCCTTCACGTTCGGTTTTTAACTCAGAGTTGCGTTCTCCTTTAATGCTTAAGATGCCATTTTCCATGTGGATTTCTATCTCATCAGGGTTAACGCCAGGAATGTCTGCAATCAATAAAAACTGTTGATCTTCTTCTTTGATATCAACGGCGGGTGCCCAGTCACTGGTAACAACATCGCTGTTGTCGTCAGTACGGTCTTTGTATCCCTGCATGCGATTGATTTCGTGTTGAAATTGATCAAACAGGTTCCAGGGTGAATGTTGTGTCAGGCTCATAGTGTGTGTCCTCAATATAATAAAATTCTTTGCTGAGTTTCAGTCTTGATAAATAGATATGGATGAAATTTTTTATTTCAAGAAATAAAAATGTATTTTTTTATGCGTTTTATCCTGCGGCTTAGATGGTATTAGTAATAGTGTTGTTGGTCGGCTGGTCAGTGAGTTACTAATTGTTTTTAAGCAATCTACAAACTCTGTTATGATTGGTTTTTTAATTTGCAAGCGTAACGGGACTCATGTCAGATCTAATTCGTGAAGAAATTCAGGCGATAAATGCATACCATGTCGCAGACCCAGGCGATATGATAAAACTGGATGCAATGGAAAACCCCTACTCAATACCCGAGGCATTGCAGCATCAGTGGCTGGATCGAGTTAAGGCTGCACAGATTAATCGATATCCCGACCCATCCGCTGCAAAATTAACTGCCATCCTCAGAGACTATATGGGGGTGCCTGAAGGAAATTCAATAATCCTCGGCAATGGTTCTGATGAAATTATCCAGATCATGGCAATGGCGGTGGCTGCTCCAGATCGAATGATCATGGCGCCGGAACCCGGTTTTGTCATGTATAAAATGATCGCAACCTTTGCTGGCATGAATTACCTTGGGGTGCCCTTACAGGATGACTTCTCACTCGATATGCCTGCCATGTTGAGAGCAATTAAGGAGCACCAGCCGGCTATTATTTTTCTGGCATACCCTAACAACCCAACAGGCAATCTGTTTGCAGAAGAGGATATTGTTGAAATTGTGAAGGCAGCAGAAGGTCTGGTGGTTATTGATGAGGCGTATCACCCTTTTGCCTGTACCAGTTTTATGTCACGTTTAGGTGAGTTTGATAATCTGCTGGTAATGCGGACGGTATCCAAAATGGGGCTGGCTGGATTGCGACTGGGTTTACTGGCGGGGTCGCCAAAATGGCTAAATGAATTTGATAAGGTCCGTTTGCCATATAATATTAATATACTGACCCAGGTGACAGCAGAGTTTGCCTTGCAGCATGCCGAAGTGTTTGAGCAGCAGGCTGCATTGATTCGGGAACAGCGTGAGTGGTTGCTTTTACAGTTAGCAGAAATTGAACAGTTTGAAGTGTTCCCGAGCCGGGCAAACTTTATTTTATTAAGGGTTAAGCAGGGTGATGCGCAGGCGATATTTGAATCGCTGATGCAGCAGGGTGTATTGATCAAAAACCTGCATCCTGCAGGTGGCGCCCTGAGCCAGTGTTTGAGGCTGACTGTGGGTACGCCGCAAGAAAATCAGGCAATGCTCGAGGCGCTAAAGAAGGCGATATAGGATCTTATGTTCTGGGGCGTTGCCCCAGGGTGACACTGGTCATAAAGCTTTGTCTTTCTCGAATGCCACCAATTTTCACATTGTCGCCAGGGCGTCCATCGGCGATGATGTTCAGAACGTCACGTACATCGCGAATTGGCTGGTTGCCAATATGTGTCAGAATATCGCCCACACGAATACCGGATTCTTCACCTGGACCATTGTCAAATACATCGGTAATTAATACGCCCTGGATGTCTGGCAGGCCGATTCTCTGCAGCATCTGCGGGTTCAGGTCAACGCCTTCCACACCGAGCCAGCCACGGATCACGCTGCCGTTTTCAATGATCTGGCTAACTACATCCAGTACCTGGTTAATGGGAATGGCAAAACTGATTCCCAGATAATTGCCAGACTGGCTATAGATAGCTGAATTAATACCTAATACCTGGCCTTGCGTGTTAATCAGAGCGCCGCCGGAATTTCCCGGATTGATGGCGGCATCTGTCTGAATGAAATTTTCATAGGTATTGAGGCCAACCCGATCTCGCCCGGTGGCACTGATAATTCCCTGTGTAACGGTTTGCCCGATGCCAAAAGGGTTGCCAATCGCCAGTACAATATCGCCAACGCGAATATTGTCACTATTCGCAAGAGAGATTTCAGGTACCTGTTGGATATTGGCGCTGAGTACTGCAAGGTCGGTATCCGGGTCGAGGCCAATAATGGTTGCGGTTAACTTTTCGCCATTATATAGCGTGACTTCGATTTTATAGGCATTAGCGACCACATGGTGGTTGGTGACAATGTGACCGGCAGGGTCGATAATGACACCGGAGCCTTTGTTGGGGCGGATTTTGAACTCAGGTTGTTGTGATTGCTGCGGTACGCCGGGTATTAATGGCTTATCGCTTTTAACCCGATGGTAGGCCTGTATGCTCACTACCGAGGGGGAAACATGACTGACTGCATCGGCGTAACTGTCAGGTAGGCTCTTCGGGGTTGTATTTGTAACGTCTGGGTCTGCTGAGTCATTGCCAAAAAATATGAAGAGAGCACCAATTAGTAGTCCAAGCAGAATCCAGCTTAGTAAAAAGCGTGTAGAATGTGTGCGATCTTTCATATTATGGTTTTAAATTTTGTTTAATGGAGCCAGCATGGTACCGCTTAAGTCCCTCGTTGAGTACTGTAATGACCTGCTTAGTATTAATGAGTTCAGAGATTATTGCCCAAATGGCCTGCAGGTTGAAGGGGTTAGTACCGTTAAAAAACTGGTGTGTGGAGTCACTGCCTGTCAGGACCTGATTGAGGCGGCGATTGATGAAAAAGCCGATGCGCTACTGGTGCATCATGGTTATTTCTGGAAAAACGAGCAGCCAGTGATTACCGGTATTAAACGTAAACGGATACAACGCCTGCTTGAGCATAATATCAGCTTGTTGACCTACCATCTGCCATTAGATGCGCATTCAGAGTTTGGAAATAATGTCACACTGGCCAGGAAGCTGGCAATTCAGATCGATGGTTGTGTGCAGGAGGGGGATGCCAGGGGCTTATTGTGGTATGGTACGCTACCAGAGCCGCAGACGGCTTCATTATTTGCTGGTCATGTGGAGCAGGTCCTGCTGCGTAAGCCGTTGCACTTACCGGCAGCTCAGGATAAACCCGTTCAGCGAATAGGCTGGTGTACCGGTGGTGCGCAGCACTATATCGAACAGGCCGCGGAGCTGGCACTGGATGCTTTTTTAAGCGGAGAAGTATCAGAGCAGACGCGGCATCTAGCGAAAGAGCTAGATATTCATTATTTCGCCGCAGGACACCATGCTACGGAGTCATATGGCGTTCAGGCGTTGGCCACTCATCTGGCCAGTCAGTTCGATCTGCAGACCCTGTTTATCAATATCGATAATCCGGTGTAGAGCTTGTCAGGCCGCGATTTTTTAACTTATTGATAAATAATGAAAAACTGAAATAGTCCTTGGATACTGCAGTAAAATGCAGTATTATATCGCCGCTTTTTTTCGCCCTTGCGGGCGCGAATTCATTACTGTTTTTCGGATGAAATTGTTGCATTTTTTATAGCAGCAATGGATGTGTCGGAAAAATGATATTAATCAAAATAGTCTAAGAGAGGTACTCATGGCTACAGAAGGCGTAGATCAAAATAAACGCCGCTTTCTGACAAACACCACCGTTGCGGTGGGTGCTGTCGGAGCTGGTTTTGTTGCTGTACCCTTCCTGGCTTCCTGGGCTCCTAGTGAGCGTGCCAAGACTGCAGGCGCGCCTGTAGAAGTGGACATCAGTAAGTTAGAAGAAGGTCGTCTGGTAACAGTGGA
>JBFHVQ010000017.1:0-46242 GCA_041589455.1 Gammaproteobacteria bacterium
AAGATCGGTCTTATAATACTTATAAGCAACATCAGCTGCGGTATTAGAGACACCATCGCCATCAACATCACCATATTTATTGGTCGAGTCATTCCAGTAACCATCTGTAAACACAATCTGGAAGTTTTTCTGGCAGGAATGTTTTATAGGGTTATCAGCATTACCATATGAGTCACTGTAGTACTGCCCAACCGCATCTAAACCACCCACCAGGAACGTACCGGTACCTTCCTGCTTATCAAGATAAAGTTCGTTTTTCAGGTTGAAGTTATGTGCAGGCACATCAGCATCTACACCAGGCACTTCAATAAACAGACTACCCTGGCCTTTAAACTTGGTAATGCCGTAACGGAATTTGGCTTGCGCATCAATCACCTGGGTGATGGCATTTTTCATAGAGAACATGCGACGACGAGAATAGGTATACCAGTTCGCCACATTTGTTTGAGCTTCTGCAATAGTACGGCAACCCTCTGCTCCAGCCGCTGTAAAATCTGCTAGTAGCCCCTGCTCATGCATCGTTCTCACATCTTCCTGTGTACCTAATATGTTGTAACAGGTAGAGGCGTTTGTCAGGGTGACCAAATTTTCCACGTCTTTGTTTAAGCCTCTTGATGCTTCTGCCGATGTTTGCGGATCATAGGTTACACGATCAACGCTCACACTGGACGTACCCACTGTAATTCGAATATGTGTATCCCACAAATCGACCATACCATTGGACACTGCCGGCATGCCTGCAGCCACACCAATTTCATTAAAATTATCTCCGCGCCTCGGAAATGCACCCAAAACCGGATTACCATCCTCGTCATAGCTACCGAACGCTGAATCATCTATCCAGACATCATATTTAAAGGGTCCACCCATGGTATCGCCAGTGGTTCCCAGATTACGCCAGTCTTCTGCGCAAAAATTACTCGCACAGTACTTCGGATTATTCTTGGCATTGGTGAAATCTGCATCTTCGCATGGCTCACCGCTTTCTCCACAGGGCCCTCCCCATGGCTTATAAGTTACGCTTGGGTTGAAAAAAGTCACATTAAACTGACTACTTCTAAAGCGCCAGTCAAATGTCGGTGGAAAATCATCAGTACATGACTCCATGGTAGACCCACCACTACAGTTGTTACCGTATGCATTGGACTGATCATACATGTATACCCAGCTACCGTAATTATTACCACCAAAGGTATAGAAGAAACCGTCATCTATATACCAGTTAAGATCGGCGCTTGAGTAGCCACCGTTATGAAACCAGTCTGGGTCATAAGAGTAATATGAATAATGCTGTGTAGTCAGAATTTCCCAGTCCATCGAACCTGAATCGTCCAGCAGAAAGAACACATTGGGCTGTACCGATGTTCCAAGAAATAGCGGGGTATTACTGATGCTTAGGCTTGCCGCATGAGTCTGATGGCCGCCCGACAAAAAGACTATCGCAGACAGCGCACTTAACTCTACAATTTTTTTAAATTTAGTTAACATATCTAACTCCCGCTTACCTGAAACGTTTTGCATAGGTAGTCTGTAAAATAACCGCCGCATTATCTTCCATGCCGACGCTGTATGCTGTGATTCGGAAATAATCTACAGCATTTTTTAACTTGTCTTCTATCTCTCGACTGATAGTTTTATCATCAGATGCGCCAACTCTTTCAACAATGTAGCGCGGCTCTGAAGCACAACCAGTGTAATGATTAGTACTTGTCATGCCTCCGCCATAAAGCCAACCATGTGTCTCCCACCATAATTTGTTTTTACTGAAAATATCCTGCACTTCAGGTGCTTCCCAGCTATATACTTGATTTAAACTCTGATCAGGCACACCAGATCTGACTTCTGCAGGTATTGAGTCCATATCATCACCAACCCAAAGTTCGCCTGCTCTTAATGCCGCTTCAGCACACTGAAACGCATTAGAACGACTATTCATACTTTTGTTAATCGCAATATCCGTCGTATTACTACGCATGGTTGCAATACCAATCATGGATAATATGGACATAAGCACCAGCGCAGTAACGAGCACAGCACCCCGTTGTTTTATCTTCAGCGATTGATGTTTGGTTTTCATAATAGTTTCTCTTTAGATGGCCGGGGGAGCTGCTGGCGTATTAATGCGCGGCCCTGTCGTACGATTTCTTAGATTTACTGTTGCAGAGTAAATCAGACGAGAGTAACGGTCATCGGTATCATATGAGTAAGCTCCTGCAGCACCTGGGAGACGGTAACTGTGTGGAACAGCCTTATCATAAACTCTGTCTTTTGAACGCATAATAAAACTGAGTCGAACACTCCGAACTCTTCTCCAGCCTTCCGTAGGATTATCTACACCACCATAGGCGTCGACCCAGTCCGCATTATGGTATTCATTGGGTACATTACGATTGGTATCATCTGTTATCACACCATACTCAATCTGCATACGCTCTACACCTTCAACCAGGGGATCTGAACGTCCATCCACATCACGATATAAAGTCGGTACACCAAATTCGTTATTTCCAATATAAAAGGTGACTGCTGCCATACGACGTAACTCAGCGACTGATCTGCCATCGAGGGAAATGTTAAATGTTCCACTTGCATTTTCATCACCATTGGTACCTGACGCATGCTTTATCAATCCAGTCTGGAATTCCCCTTCAGTACCTGTCATATTGAAGACTTCAGCCTTGTCACATTGAGACAACACACCGTACTGTTCAGGCTGTAATGCTACAGATCCAATACCATCCATTTTTATCTGAATCGAGGTCAGTCCTGTACCGGCATTAACTGTGGCATCTACAGGATAGATATTACCAATTGCTCCACGTATGGTGATGGCATCCGAGCCATCCAGCATGTCACCGGTAAACCCAAAATCCGGTGACACCGCAGGTACCCATGTCGTACTGCCTTCGGCATTTTCATAGCCCAGCAATTCCTGTCCTACCTGAAAGTTTGCAAACGGCACATCAAGATTATTAAATGCAATAAAATACTTTGGCATTTCATCTGCATTACCAATTTGAGAAGAGGGGTCACTTACTCCGGCATAGTTTGTACTGCTTCGGCAACCCGTTGCTGCTAATTCTCGCAACGCTGATGCAACAAATTCAAATGCAAATTTTGCATTGGTCTGCATACCCAGTTTTGTTTCTGTGAGTTTAAAACCCTGTTGATGAGTAATCTGCATGCCAATGGCCGCACCGATAACTATCAGGCCTAGCGTCATCGCTACCAGCACTTCAATCAGGGTCAAACCTGCCTGTTTATGAATTCTATTTAATGTCTTCATGGTTGAAATACCATCACATGGTTTCTTGTTACCTCTTCACCTTCAGAACGCTTCTTTCGCTCGATCTCTGTATAACTAATCGTGATGGTAAAGATTGTATCCGTTCCATTTCCGCGTACGGTCCCAATTGCACCTGGCAAATATTCATCTAGCATCCAGCCCCAGATAAAGCTGTCATAGGTCGCCATCTCAGTGGTATTGCAACCCGTTGTAATACAACCTGGATCCGCCGCATGGGAATCCAGGTTATTATAATCTCCTGCATTTACTGCAGTGATATTTGAGCGCATCATTTCTGCCATACTTTGAGCCAGCTGATGTGCCGTACCGTTATAGTTAGTTCTAACCGCTTCTTGCTGGCCTCGCAGAATCATTGCAGATGATCCTAGCAAACCAACCGATAGCACGAAGAGAGCGATCATCACTTCAATCAAAGTAAAACCCTGATTTTTTTTCTTTCGCTTTAACATTTCACATCCTGATTCTTAGTCATACCTACATCACCTGAGGCACTAATACGGATTTCACGTCGAGGCAAACCATTATCTGCATAACCACTACAAACATGAAAAACACCTGGCACTTCAGCTTCAAGGATTCCGGTATATGCAAAGTCAATAAAGATGTCATGTATGACATTGACGGGTGTAACGATTAACTGTGTTGTACTACTTATGTCGGCGACATATAGTAGCTCTCCATCAGCTTCATCGACCTGTCCATCGCCATCTTCGTCCGCATAAACCAGCCAACCACGATTCCAGTTACCTGGTACACCACTGCAGGTTGTCTCATCGAGGCTACTACAAACCCTGACATCGATACCCCGCTCAATCGCCGCCCCGCGTGCACGCTTAAGGGCGATAACCAGCTCATTGGTCACATGAACCATTTCATTCGTAACCATTATGACGCGATAGGTAGGCACTGCAACAACGGCAAGTAAGCCAAGTATGGCCACCACAATCATCAGCTCTATGAGGGTAAAACCGTTTCTTTTCGAATTTTTCATAATGGATAATATAAGACTATCAGCGGTGGAATGTCATGGCGTTAAAGATGGAACCGGATTTATGCCTGATAAGCGGTAAAAACTTTATAAAAACACCTATCTAGTACTCTATTCGAGGGATCTGTCAGATCATCAGGCTGGCAATTTTTTTAGCACTTGCGGCACATAAAATCACACCATTTCGGTAATGACCTGCATTGATATACAGACCTTCAATTGACGTATGCTGGCGTATCACCGGCACGCCATCCGGGCTCCCGGGACGCAGGCCAGCCCAATGATGTTCAACAGGGTAATCAGCAAGCATTGGAAATAACTCTATGGCGCTTTCCTGTAACTGCTGCCTGGTTTCTGAGCTGGTTGATTTGTCATATCCGGTATGCTCGATGGTGCTTCCGCATAACACACGACCATCCTTACGAGGAATCAGATAGCGACTTTCCGATAAAAGCATGGTTTTCAGCTGACCCGCTTCGCCCTTAAACAAAATCATCTGCCCTTTTACTGGCTCTATTTGTGGCACATCTTCATAATCCTTTAGAATCTCGGCACTCCATGCACCTCCTGTTATCAGCACCTTGTCACTGTGATAGGTTTTTCCATTTGCCACAACACCCGTGATTCGCTGGTTTTCTACCAGTAGTCTTTCAACCGGCATATTCTCTTCTATGGTGACGCCTACTTTTTCAATATAAGCTCTGGCCGACTTAACCAGTCGAGGATTTCGCATTTGTGCAATCTGTGGCAACCAGAGCGCTGACTGATACTTTTCCGAGACACCCGGGCAAACTTCCGCGACCGCATCGGCACCCATTAATGATTCCAGCTGCATAGACCACTTTTCGGCCCAGCCTTTTGCTGCTTGCTGTTCCTGACTATCCAGCACCAGTAGACCTGATCGCTGATATTCCGGATCAACACCACCAACATCGAAAAGCTCCTGCGCCAAAGACTCATAGAGATGATGTCCCTCTATTGCAAGCTGATTTACTGCATCAGGATATCGCCAGGGATGCAATGGCGAGAGTATGCCACCACCCGCCCATGAAGACTCCTGGCCAAGCCGCCCCTTATCAAGTATATGCACCTCCATGCCTGATTTTTTTAGCTCCCGAGCACTCAACATGCCCATCAGGCCGCCGCCTACAACTATGCAATCTGTCATTATCTCTTAAACTCTATTTCACCTGATACTGTCCATATGGACAGCCACCTAACACGCAAAAGACCCACATCCAGGATGTGGGTCTTTCAAATTTTACCTTGGTCGCTCTATTTTAACTAATTATCACAGGTACTTACGGTTCCTGGTGGCGCCTGACTGAGGTACTTCTCGCAGTAACACGGACTGCTACCTTTCTTCCAGTGCCTTTGACATCTCGATACCCACATTTCTTCCTGTCTTTTATCCCATTCTGCCTGTCGTTGCCTGTCCTGTTCTTCCTGCAACCTCGCCTGCTCCTGCTTACGCTCCATTTCTTTTTTCTGTTCAAGCTTTTTCCTGTGATCAGCAACACTCGCATTAATTCGTGACTCAGCCGCCTGTTTTTTAGCCGTATTATCACAAGGATAAACCACTGGGCTAATGACTGACTGTAAATTCGCCGGTGCTAGCGCCTTACACATCTTAACGACTTTAGGCTTTGGTTTTGGCTCTGCTTTAACCACTGGCTTGGGAGCCTCAACCACTGGTTTAACAATCGGTTTTGCAACTGGTGCTGGAGCTGGAGCTGGCTTAAGTAAACCAGCCATAATCTCTTCAAAGCCTGCCATGTCATAGGTTAGCCTGACAGGACGGCCATAAGGCTCGACGACAAATTCCAGTTTACCCGCTTTCATCAGCGCTTCCCGTGTTCGTTGGTCCAGCCGAATTACAAAATCGCCACCGCCTCCAGCATTCACACAAATATCATTCGCTACCACGGCATTCTGCTTAAGCTCACGACCTGGTACCTGCTGATTTCGTAAACACCAATCAAAGATACCAAGTCTCTCTTCATCTATTTCAACTTCGGTAATTGACAGCGAATCCAGCAAACGGGTGTTCTGTAACTCTCCACTAGGATCATTACGAGCCATTCGCAATAAAATGCGCGACTTATTAATATTCAGATGATAATAATTTATATCCTTACCATCTTTAACTGAACCAGACTTCATTGCCGCACCTGACTTCTCATACCAGCCAATATCAGAGCCAAAGTTATAGTTTTTAGTCTTCTTAAATGGATTAACCTCGGCTAAACTGCTCACAGAAAAAAGCAGCATTGCCATTAAACTAGCCATTTTCAGGATTTGTTTGGCTAAATAGCGCACGCTATAGACCCCTTAAATTATCAATTCGGAAAGTATTTATTATAATTATGACAACTGAAAAGACATTAAAAACAATCTCTTACAGAGCCATACCGACATCATGTCTACATAAATCCAATAACTCATGGTAATTTCAATTGTTTTTCACATCAAGTGCGTTTGGCACATTAAATAACATCATATAGCATATTTCTTCTAATAACGCCCCAATCTGCATTTTTCGGTGTAGAATTATTTGTTTTCAAAGCATTATCTAAGCATGAAAATTACATTGAATGGCTCTACCCTGGAAATTTCCACTGATTGTACGTTACAGCAACTGATTGATAATCAGGGACTGGCTGGCAAGCGACTTGCAGCTGAGGTTAACCGGGAAATCATCCCCAAAGCACAACACCCTGAATTTATTCTGACTGAAGGCGATACGGTAGAAATTGTTCATGCTATTGGTGGTGGATAGGCGGCAGCCCAGCACCAGGCCTAAATCAATAAGTCTTTCAAGCTATTTATATTGGCATGTCCTTGCACTGACTGTAGAGTCCAGGCTGCTCAGTACACATAATCAATGTTATTATACTCCACCCGTCTAACTACATGACCTAATTCAAAATGAGCAATCACCAATTAACCATTGCCGGAAAATCATACAATTCACGCCTGCTGGTAGGCTCAGGTAAATACACTGACCTTGAGCAAACACGACTGGCCACTGAAGCCAGTGGTGCAGAAATCATTACCGTTGCTATACGTCGTACTAATATTGGACAGAACCCGGATGAGCCTAACCTACTGGATGTAGTACCACCTGAAAAGTACACCATTCTACCAAATACCGCTGGCTGTTATACCGCTGAAGATGCGGTTCGTACCTGCCGCATGGCAAGAGAATTACTCGATGGTCACAAACTGGTAAAACTCGAAGTACTGGGTGATGAAAAGACCTTATATCCAGATATCACCGCTACCCTCGAAGCTGCAGAAACTCTGGTTAAAGATGACTTTGATGTAATGGTTTACACCAGTGACGACCCAATTATCGCCAAACGACTGGAAGACATCGGTTGTGCAGCGGTCATGCCTCTAGCCGCTCCAATTGGTTCAGGGCTGGGGATTCGTAACCCTTATAATATTCTAACAATTATTGAAAATGCCAATGTACCCATTCTGGTTGATGCTGGCGTTGGCACTGCATCGGATGCAGCAATTGCTATGGAACTTGGTTGCGATGGCATTCTAATGAATACCGCAATCGCAGCTGCACAGAACCCGATACTGATGGCTTCGGCAATGAAGAAAGCCGTTGAAGCCGGTCGTGAGGCTTTTCTTGCCGGACGCATGCCACGTAAACGTTATGCATCTGCTTCATCTCCTATTGATGGAGCCTTCTTTTAAAGGTACAAAGGCTGGCCTAATGGCCAGCTGATTTTCATCTCAGCGTAAACATCCATGTCAGAAAAATATATTCGAACTATTCGCAGCTTTGTAAAGCGTGAAGGCCGACTAACCAGTGGGCAGTTACATGCGCTCGAAACACAATGGCCTATTTATGGCATTGATTATGACGAGACCCCGATTAACCCTGAATCACTGTTTCAACGTGATGCAGAAACGGTGCTTGAAATCGGTTTCGGAAATGGTGATTCATTATGGCAAATGGCGATGTCTCACCCGGAAAAAAACTACATCGGAATTGAAGTACATCGCCCTGGTGTTGGCCACCTGTTACATTTAATAGAAACATCTGATTGCTCTAACCTGCGCGTCTCAAATCATGATGCTGTTGAGGTACTGAAAAACCAGATACCAGATAATAGCCTAGACAGGCTTCAGCTATTTTTCCCCGATCCCTGGCACAAAAAGAAACATCACAAACGACGAATTGTTCAGGATGCGTTTGTCGATCTGATTGCTGAAAAATTAAAACCCTGCGGTGTTTTTCATATGGCAACAGACTGGGAACATTATGCAGAACATATGTTAGACACGCTCAACAGAAGTTCAAAATTTAAAAACTTATCAATAGACAAAACGTTTGTACCCAGGCCAGATGAACGACCACTGACCAAATTTGAAAAACGTGGCCATCGTCTGGGCCATGGTGTGTGGGATTTAATGTTTGAAAAGCAATAGACAAAAAGCATAAAAAACCCAAACCAAGCGGCTTGGGCTTCTAACCACTGCATCTAAGTCACAATTAAGCCCGGCTGATTATTTATCTGTCTTTCTTCTCATAAAGCCAGCTAGACCAAGCAGACCCGAGCCCATCAACCAAACTGAAGCAGGCACAGGCACAGCTGATACTGCTGTAGCCTCAAAAGCCAGCTCAGATGCAGACAATAAAATTCCATTGGCTTGCGGCTGGGTAATTACCATCCTCAGATAAGCCGTTTCAACTGCATTAAAATTAAAAACTTCAGCCTCAACCGCTGTAATGATCCCCAAATTTGCAGCCGCTGCATATTCACCAATCAGCATCAAATTACCAAACGTCTCATCACTACTTGAATACAACTGAAAGGTGCCGATCTGGTTATTAAATTCCTGACCATACTGTTGAGTGCCTCTGTTCCATAATGCAATAGACTCAAAGGCATAACTCTGATCAAAACTGAAATCCAGTGTACTATTTAATGTATAAAGCGCTGTAGACCATGCTGATTCTGCGGTGTTCCCATGCACCGGATTCGATGCTATAAACGTATCAAAATCATCCACTCCACTTGTGTATGCAGTGCTTAGTCCGCTTTGGTCGTTAAGTTGTGATGCCGCGTACAAGTCTGTCGAGGCGGTACTGGAAACCACTGTTTCAGCCTGAACAATGAAACCGGCATTTGCCGTTGATGCCGTTGAAAGACAGCACACCCCTGCAATTAATGTTTTTTTCATTTCCTTTTTCTCCTATCCAAATATATTGCAGCGCCAGTATAACCAACATTGGCCGTTCAATATTCTACATGTTACAAAACTGTGAATCTTTGCAGATAATTTACAATTGGTTGTTGCAAATAATGCACTCTATTGCATCACGAATTCATTAGTCATACACATGAAATACCCATAAACACAACCTGTGTTTACTGGTGTGTACTTTCCTGAGAAGCAGGTTATTAACCTGAACTTCTTTTAAGAATGCATACAAATAAGCCCGACTTCATTTAAATGGCGGGCTTAATTTCTACCCGATTATTATTAAAAATAATGACTATTAACCAGCATATGCATATAAATACTGGCAACATATCCCAGTGCAATTACTGGCGTCCATTTGAGATGACCGAAGAAAGTATATTTGCCTCTGGCCTGTCCCATCAATGCAACACCTGCGGCCGAACCAATCGACAATAACGACCCGCCAACACCTGCAGTTAAAGTAACCAACAACCACTGCCCCGTTGACATATCAGGACTCATTGTCAGCACAGCAAACATCACTGGTATGTTATCAACAATTGCAGACAAAACACCCACTGCAATATTTGCAGATGTAGCGCCCCATTGGTTATACATAATATCGGAGGCCAGCCCCAGATAACCAAGAAAACCTAAACCACCAACACACAAAACAACGCCATAGAAAAATAGCAGCGTATCCCATTCTGCTCGAGCCACCGGACTAAACACATCAAATGCAACTGGTGATCCCATTTCGCCATCATGCTCTACATTATCATTCTTTCCTCCATGATCACGATGCGCAGTTTTCTTCAGGAAGAAACCAAACAATTGCAGATAACCCAGACCCGTTAACATGCCAATAACCGGTGGCATATGCAAAAAGTTATGGAAAGATACAGCTGTTGCAATAGTTAGAAAAAATAAAACTATAATACGTTTTGCACCACGCTGCATACTCACAGCTTCACCGCCTGCTTCTGGTTTTAAATTGGGCACTGCAAAATGCATAATTGATGCAGGCACTAACCAGTTAACCAGAGACGGTAAAAATAGTGCAAAGAATGTCCAGAAATCTACCATGCCTTTTTGCCAGACCATTAAGGTAGTTATATCACCAAATGGAGAGAACGCTCCTCCAGCATTAGCAGCTACAACAATATTAATCGCACCCAGCAAAATAAACTTCGTATTGCTTCCACCCACAGCCATAATAACTGCACACATTAGCAATGCGGTTGTCAGGTTATCTGCAATTGGTGAAATAAAGAATGCCAGTATCCCAGTTATCCAGAATAATGAACGAAATCCAAAACCACTTTTCACTAACCAGGTACGCAATGCATCAAACACCTGACGCTCTTCCATTGAGTTAATATAAGTCATTGCCACCAGCAGGAACAGCATCAGTTCTGCATACTCAAGTAAGTTATGACGGACTGCACTTTCTGCTTCTACCGACATGCCATGCTGCGCTGCCACCCAGGCGATACTTGCCCAGATCACACCCGCCGCAATTATTACCGGCTTGGATTTACGCAAATGAGTAAACTCTTCAGCCATTACCAGAATATAGGCAATTAGAAAAACTGCTATTGAAAAAAAGCCCACACTGCTTGCTGTCATATCCCAGTCTTTTGCAGCTTCTGCTGCAAATACATTACCAGAAAATAACAAACACATTAGTGTAACTAGTAAACTAAATGTATTTTTATAATTTTTCATTATGTATTCTTTAAATTATTTATTTTTTTGAAGATTTAATATACAAACAATAAAACGGCAGCGATATACACACTCGCTGCCGTTCTACTTTTTTAGTTTTATATTATTTAGAAGATAAGATTTAGCATGGTTAAGCTAACGACTAAAAACAGTACAGTCATAATGCCACCTGCTTTCATAAAATCAGCTACTCGATAACCCGCAGGACCCATAATCAATGCATTAACCTGATGCGTTGGAATCAGAAATGAGTTTGATGTAGCAATAGCGACGGTTAATGCAAACACCGCTGGATCTGCACCTACACCCAGCGCAATATTTACTGCCAGTGGAACCAGTAAAACTGTCGCACCCACATTAGACATCACCAGAGTAAAGAAAGTCGCCAACACAGCAACTGCCGCCTGAATTATCCAGACAGCGGTATCAGTTCCCATGACAGACAATGTCTGTTCAGCAATCCATTTAGCCGTTCCCGATGTTTCTACTGCAACTCCCAGTGGAATCAACGAAGCCAGAAGAAAAACCGTTTTCCAGCTAACCGCTTCATAGGCTTCTTCAATATTTAAGACACCTGAAAGAATCATGCCCATTGCACCAGTTAATAATGCCACTGATAACCGCAGATCTGTAAACAGTACCAGCGTTAATGCAACGCCAAAGAAAAACAACGCAGGACCCAGTTTATGAGGACGTGTTTCTTCGTGTGGATACTCGGTCGTCACAACAACAAAATTGTGGTCTTTTTCCAGTCGTGCCAGTGCATCCCAAGGTGTGTGCACAATCAATGTATCACCGGCTTCGAAAGGTGTATCACGAATATCATCACCTTCACGGCGTGTTTCGCCATCGCGGTGCAAACCGATCATCGCCAGACCATACGCCTTACGCATCCACACATCACGCGCAGATTTGCCAATCAGGCTTGAGCCTGGTGGAATTACTACTTCAGCAACACCTGATTTACTTGAAGAAAGCGAGTCCGCAAAAGTGCGCAGTTCTTCTCTTAGTTTCAGCTTATAACCTTCACAAACATTCTTGATATGTGTTGGCTCAGCAATCACACCCAGCACCATGCCCGGCGCGATTTCCAGGTCACGGGCCACCGTACCGGGGCCGAAACGGGTATCATCACCCTGACGTTTACTGGCAATAACGCGAATCATATGCGTGCTTTCAATATCATCCAGTGTGTGTCCTATAAACAGACTCTCTTCGGTTACCACAACTTCAGATAATGCATAACCAACACCATAGACTTCCTGAATATAAGTCATTGAGTCTGCACCGGACGTGTGATCTTCAACATCACTCGAAGGTAAAACAAATCGACCCGCGATCACAAAATAGAGAATACCTGCCGCTACTAGCGCAACACCAATTGGTGTAACCGAGAACAGACTCCAGGTTTCCATCTGCTGGTCTGCAGGTAACGCCTGATTAGACGCAAGAATCAGGTCATTTAACAGAATCAACGGGCTAGAACCTACCATGGTCACCGTACCACCCAGGATCGCACAGAAGCCCATCGGCATTAACAGGCGAGACATCGGTAGACCTGAACGCGCTGAAATACGTGATACTACGGGTAAGAACAGCGCTGCAGCACCTACGTTTTGCATAAAGGAAGAAATAAAACCAACGGTTGAAGAAATAATAGGAATAATACGCGTTTCTGATGTACCACCAATCTTAAGAATAAACGCCGCTACCTTGGTCATCAGGCCCGTTTTATCCAGACCTGCCCCTATTATCATGACTGCAATAATTGAAATAACCGCATTTGATGCAAAGCCATCGAAAAGATGATTTGTATCTACCAGCCCCTGTTCAAGCCCCATAATCGGTGCAAACAACGAGGTCAAACCCAGCAGAACCATAACCGTAGCCGCTGCAACATCGACACCCACTACTTCAAAAGCAAACAGGTAAATGGTGAGTATAAGGATACCGGTTACCCAGGCAATTTCGATGCTGGGTACTACCGTCGCCAGGCCAAGCGCCATTGCCAAAAAAGCAGCCGCTGCAATCATTTGTTTCGGCGACACTTTACCTTGACGGTGCATGGTTTCTTCATCAGCCATAGCGGTCATAATACATCTCCAGTTCCAATTATATAAGTTGAGGACAGGCCCGTCGTTGTAGCCTGATACCGACAAAGTCAGTCGGACAGTGCAATGAGGATTAGCGCTATGAATATTCCACTCAGGAAATTAATCGTAAGCTAATTCTAGTCCTGCATATACCGCAGGGTATACCCTGCAAAAATGAGCGTGGATAATGCATGGATTAAATTGACTATTCAAATGAATTCAAACCACGTAATATTCCTATATGGAATATATTAACCTGCCCGACTATAAAGCACTTGCCACACTGAAAGCAGTAGTAGAACTTGGCAGCGTCAATCGTGCCGCCAAAGCCCTGTATATTGGCCAGCCAGCCGTCACCAAGCGGCTTCGATCACTCGATGCCTGCTATGGTGTCGCGCTAATGCAACATCAGGGGCGCAAGCTCCAGCTGACTGCTGCCGGCGAAAAAGTCTATAGCTACGCCAAACTGGTGTTGGAGCACCAGGCAAGCCTGCTGGATGATCTGGAATCACTACGTACCGGGCACAACCGTTTACGTCTTGAGGTCACCTTTGCAATTGGCGAACATGTTTTGCCCGACATACTCATGCACTTTGCTGATACTCGCTCTGACTTAATCATAGATAGTAGATTAGGCTATTCAAGGCGCATCCACACACGTTTAGCCACCGGCTTGTCGGATATTGCCTTGCTAGAACAGGAACCACACCACCCTAATATTCATGTTGAGCCCTGGATGCAGGATGAGTTATTGCTTGTTTGCGGTATTGGACATCCGCTCTGGGGTTGTGAGCATATCGATATCTCACAGCTCGAACGGTTACACTATGTACTGCGGGAAGCTCAGTCTTCTATCCGTAACACACTGGATAAAACTCTGCTTGATATTGATATACGCCTCAACCGAGTAGATATGGAAGTTGGCTCTACCGATGCAATTACTGAGCTTTTACAACGTGGTAAACAGGTCAGTTTTCTGCCTTTCTTTGCAGTGAAAACTCAGCTAGAGCGGAACAGCCTGCATCATATAAAGATTGATGGCCTAATCATTACGCGAACACTCTGGCTGGCATTTAATCACGCCAATATAGAGCGTAAAGAGGCGCTTTCTTTTATTCAGCAACTGCGAAATCTTACACCTGAGAAATTCACACCCTTATCTGGCATCACTTGAGCTAAGTCAAGGAAACCCAGTCTATAGTGTCATTTGAATTTGCCACCTCTTCTCAATATGATGTATATCAAATCAACATTAGTTGCTCCTGATATTTAATGCGCCCTCCTAATTTTTATGTTTTTTTCAGGTGAGTAAATTGAATCAGAAAAGTAAGTTATCGTTCGCTATTTTATCAACTCTGGGCCTGACTTTAGGCGCAAGCTCCTTCTCAGCACAGGCCATCGAAGCGGGCGATATGTTTATGCGTTTCACCGCAACAAGTGTACAGCCGAATGACGACAGTACCGGTTTTACTGGCGCATCCGTTTTATCTCCAGAAGTAGATAGTAATACACAGCTGGGGCTGACATTTGTTTATATGTTAGAGAATAATATTGGTATTGAAGTACTAGCAGCAACACCTTTCTCACACGACATTTCAGTCGCGCCACTGGGTGTCGTAGCTGAAACCAAGCAACTGCCACCAACTGTAAGCGTACAGTACTACTTTAACCCTGAAACCAATATCCGCCCTTATGTAGGCGTTGGCCTCAACTACACCACCTTTTTTCAAGGAAAAACTGATGGCCTGGGCGATATAGAACTGGATGACTCTTTTGGTCTGGCAGTACAGGCTGGTATCGACTACGACATCAATGATAAGTGGTTCCTGAACGCTGATATTCGCTATATCAATATTGAAACCACAGCAGAAGTAGATGCTGTTGGCTCTTCAGATGTTGATATCAACCCAACCGTTATCAGCATTGGTGCAGGATTCAAATTCTAAGCACTGTTTAAATTCACTTAAAACCAGCGAGTACAGGGAAGTACCACTGGTTAATTTCACCTGCCACCGGTTATTGCTATGCTAACTGGCCTGACTTACCTTAAGTTCTTTGGCTACTAATTGAAGTGTACTCACTTTAAGTTTTACCCTGATACCACATGTGATGCGAATAAGGCTGATCAGGTGATGGGTAATGTGGTGCCTTTTGGTGTATTTGTTGACGTAGCCTGTGACGAGTGAGACAACTTGCCATTCTTCTATGGTGTTGTGCTGTGTGTTTGCGACCTGGGCTTTATTGGCTACCTGTCAATGGCATCAGACTTTATGTATAACCAGTTGGGCATGATGATGGGTAAGCCCCGAAATGAATGCGACTCCCGCCAATATTGCAGTGGGCGCACTCTCAGCAGTTGTCGCCAATACTCCGGTAATGTTTGCGATGCTGACTATGGGTCGATAGGGCAATGGTTACTATTGACGCGACAGGGGGTATCGGAGGCTCCATGCAGTCAATTGATTCAGCTGCCGATGTTGCCCTGATGGGTCAGGCCAGGGGCAAATACACCTTCTTTGGTCATTTAAAATGGGTGCCAGTGATCACCTCAATTCTTAGTCCCATATTCAATACCGATACAGGGTCAAATCAAGCAAATACCAATTAAATTCGCACCCCAGAGTAAAAATCGCTAAAATAGCCCGCCAAAGTCCCCACCTGCCACCAGGATGTGCCGGCCATAAGCGGACAAACAGAATTTATCGAGCTGTGACAGTATTATTGTCATAGTTAAAAATTATTAAATATCAATGAGTTAAGGAGACATCAATGTCCCAGAAGCATCCAATTGTAGCGGTTACCGGTTCATCGGGCGCAGGCACCTCTACTGTAAAAAAAGCCTTTGAGCATATTTTCTTCCGTGAAAAAATCACCCCTGTTGTTATTGAAGGCGACAGCTTCCATGCGTTTGACCGTGTTTCTATGAAAGCAGAAATGGCCAAGCATGAAGAGAATGGCAACCGCTACTTCAGCCACTTTGGTGAAAACGCCAACGAATTTGGCAAACTGGCCGAACTGTTTTCTTCATACGGCAGCAACGGTAATGGCCAGAAGCGCTACTACCTGCATTCTGACCCTGAAGCAGCTGAACACAATGCACGCCTTGGCATCGACAAGAAGCCTGGTGAGTTTACGCCATGGGAAGACATCGAATCAGGTTCGGATCTGATGTTCTACGAAGGTCTTCACGGCCTGGTTAAAACTGAAAACCACAACGTTGCTCAGCACGTTGACCTGGGTATTGGCGTTGTACCAATCGTAAACCTGGAGTGGATTCAGAAAATTCACCGTGACAATGCAGAACGAGGTTACTCTGCAGACGTTATCGTAGACACTATTCTACGTCGCATGCCAGACTACGTTAATTACATTACTCCTCAGTTTTCACAAACGGATATTAACTTCCAGCGCGTATCAACTGTAGATACTTCAAACCCTTTCATCGCGCGTGACATTCCTACACCAGACGAAAGCTTTGTTGTTATTCGCTTTAAAGATCCTAACAAGTTCGGTATTGATTTCCCTTACCTGCTGAACATGATTAATGGTTCTTTTATGTCTCGTCGCAATACTATCGTGGTACCTGGTGGCAAGATGGGTATGGCAATGGAAGTTATCCTGACACCTATCATCCATGACATGATTGAAAAATCAAAGAAAGCTCGATAATTATCCTTTAACTATCGAATTTTTTGCTTTACCAGCAAAACAAAAAGCCTCTAGCCTATGGGTATGAGGCTTTTTTATTGCCTGAATATCATTCATTTCCAGACTTAACTGGCTCACTGTACTAGTCTCTATTTATAGGTTTACGCAACCAAGTTGTTTTACACTTTAAAGACACTTATTGTTATTTCATATAATATTCTTTATTAACCAAAATGAAAAACTTATCATGCTGAGTTATAAGAAGTTACTAAAATGAATTCGTTTCTGATTGCTCATGCCAGCGGCAATTCCGCAGAAGCGCTGATTAAAGATTGTATCCAGCAACTGGGTACTCTTCCTGATGAGGTGAATTTTGCATTTTTATATATCACCGATTCACTGTCAAACCAGGCTACAGATATACTGCATAAACTAAAGCAGGTAACAGGCATTAATAACTGGGTAGGATCGACAGGTATTGGTATTATTGCAAGTCAGCTTGAGTATTATGATGATAATGCAATGGTTATCATGCTCAGTGATTTTCCTGATACCAGCTTTCACATACTACCCAATATAACAAGCGGCTCAGCCGATCTAATCGTTGATACACTAGAGTGGTGTCAAAACCATGAGTTTCATACCGGGCTGATTCATGCTGATCCGGAAAACCCTGTCACGCAGCCACTGATTCATCTACTTGGCGATAAAATTCCAGGTGCCTTTCTATTCGGTGGCCTGACCTCTTCACGTAACAATAATATACAGTTTGCAAATGAATGCTTACATGGCGGTATTAGTGGTGTAGTTTTTTCTCCAGAGATTACTATCCTCAGTAATCTGACACAGGGCTGCTCACCCATTGGGCCACGACATCGTATAACACATTGTGATCAGAATATTGCTATGACACTGGACAATAAGCCCGCCCTGGACGTATTAGCTGATGATGCGGGTGAAGTATTGGCTCGTGACTGGGAACACGCTGCTAATTATATCTTTGCCGGCCTGGTTAACCCACATTCAGATATTGAAGATTACACTGTCAGGCAACTTATGGGGGTGGACACTGATAATAAACTCATCGCTATTTCAGATTATCTTGAAGCAGAACAGGAAATTATCTTTTGTCGCCGCGATGGTAACTCTGCATTAGAAGATATGCAGCGCATGCTAGAACAGTTAAAATCCAGAGTCAAATCACCAATAAAAGGTGGTATCTATATTTCCTGTCTGGGCCGGGGCCGGGAACAGTTTGGCACCAATTCAGAAGAGGTAAAATTAATTCACTCTATTTTAGGTGACTTCCCTCTTGTCGGCTTTTTTGCAAACGGAGAAATTCATAAGAGCAGGCTCTATGGCTTCACAGGTGTACTAACTCTATTTATTAACTAATGATCATTGATAGTCATTGCCACATAGATTTTCCTGAATTTGATGATGACCGTGAACAGGTTTTAGCATCTTCAGATAAACTGGGAATAAATCATATTATTGTACCAGGCGTTACGTGTGATGCCTGGCCTCGTATCAAGGCATGTTGCAAACAGTACCCCATGCTACATCCCTGTTATGGGCTTCATCCCTACTTTATCGAACAACATCATGAAGATGATCTGACACAACTTGAACACTGGCTTATAACTGAAAATCCCGTGGCGGTTGGAGAGTGCGGGCTGGACTACTATTTAAAACATCTCGACAAACAACTTCAACATTTTTATTTTCATCGACAACTGGAGCTGGCTCAGCAATACGACTTACCTGTAGTCATCCATGCGCGAAAATCAACAGAAGATGTGATCAATATAATCAAACAGTACCCGGGCATAAGTGGCATGATCCATAGTTACTCAGGGAGCTTTGAACAGGCAATAAAGCTCATCGATCTGGGTTTCTATTTGAGCTTTGGTGGGCCTATCACCTACGACAACGCTAAACGCTTAAGAAAACTGGTTACCTCACTCCCACTTGAATCCATACTGGTTGAAACAGACGCACCTGACCAGCCGATTGCCGAATGGACAAGCAAACGCAATGAACCTGCCGCTATCATGTCGATTATAGACACCATCGCCGCCCTACACGACATTGATACAGATGAAGTTGCCATACAGACCAGCGAAAATGCACAGCAGCTTTTTGAGCTGGTATAATACTTTTTTTAGCTAGCTTCCAAGAGAACACCATGGCCGATCAGGATCAGGACAAATTACTCCGTCAACTCGCAGATGCATTTATCACTCTGGCAAATGATCATGCAGAAATCCATGATAAAAATATAGTTAATACTGCCTTCATGTATGCGGCTTCACGGTATTCCGCCTATGTTGCTGCATCCAGTGCTCGTAATCTGGAGGATTTTCAAGGCCGCCAGGCACAGGGCATTGAGTTTTTTAGCAATGAATTTAAGAACATGCTCAGCTCAAACATGCAAAACTATGAGAAAATTTTTGCCCCTACTGAGCAACTTAAATACGCTGAATACATGAAAAAAGAGTAACAACGAACTTTCTGTTTCTGCCAACTAGAATTCACACTAAAGGATTAGTCTATGGACATCTACCAGATCGATGCATTTACCAATAAGGTGTTTGGCGGCAACCCTGCTGCCGTTTGCCCACTAAACGAGTGGATCCCCGAACAACAGATGCAACAGATTGCCGCTGAGAACAATCTTTCAGAAACTGCATTTTATGTTCCTCAAGGTGATGATTTCGAAATTCGCTGGTTCACACCGACTTCAGAAGTCGATCTGTGCGGTCATGCAACCCTGGCAGCGGCCTATGTGATTTTTAATTACACAGATTACCGCAAAGATACAGTTCAATTTTTAAGTAAAAGCGGCCCTTTATCAACAGGTAGAGATGGCTCACTACTCATTCTGGATTTTCCATCCCAGAAACCTCAACCCTGTGAAATACCAGAATCTATTCAACTGGCCTTTAACAAACCTCCTATGGCCTGTCTCAAACACCAGGACTATATTCTGGTTTATGAATCTGAAAAAGACATTATCTCTGCTTCACCTGATCTGAACAAACTAATCAATCTTGATCTACGTGGTGTATGCATTACGGCATCTGGAAACACTACTGATTTCGTGAGTCGTTTTTTCGCACCTAAGTACGGTATCCCTGAAGACTCGGTTACGGGATCTTCTTTTACACAGCTAGCTCCATATTGGTCAGAAAAATTAGGCCTTTCTAAAATGACAGCAAGCCAGCTTTCCAGGCGCCAGGGTTTTATTCAGTGTGAGATAAAAGGTGACCGGGTACTGATTGCTGGTGAGGCAGCTTTGTATATGAAAGGCCGAATAATTACTGACTAAAAGGAAGCACCAAGGCTAAAATAGATTCGTTCTTCACCCACCCCCTCATCATAGCCATGCGCAAAACCAAGTCGCATACGAGTAGTTATCCCATAAAACAGATTCACGTCAGCATCTAGTTCAAGCCCAAAACTACTATAATATTTTTCTGGACTTGAAGCCTCATACGCCGCGCCCGTTTCAGCAAATATTTTTCCTGACCACTGTATCAGACCAACTGGCGGTGTCATCCATCCACGTTCAACTAACTGACCTGGAAAACGCCACTCAACTGTGGCCAGCCGTATGCGACGACCGCTTAACTCCGGTAGTCCTTCTTTATAACCTCTAAGTGAATATTTTCGTTTACCTAGCAATGGATCGCCTGTTGTCTCTATCAAATCAAGCAGGTTATAATCATTAAGCTCACCTCCCAATCTAAATTTTTCTGGTTTCTCTGTTCCATAACCCTGGACGATTCGCACTGCCATTACATGTTGTGAACCTAGTGAAATAAACTGCTTCCAGTCCAGTGTATATATTTCTCCACTAAAATCTGAATTGTAAATATCACTGCTTTCTGCAATAACTCGCACTTTAGCACCATCGGTTTCACTGATAGAACGAATATAGCGACTGGTTGAGCCATAATTAAAACTCACACCAAATAAATTATCTCTAAGCTCCGGGAAAGAGCTTATATTCACATCACGTTCACCATCTTTTTCTCTACTTAGCAGCACGCCAAACTGGAATCGATAATATTGATCATATCCTGGATAACTTAGCAAGACACTACCAAAAATGTCATCCTGCTCTCTCGACAATGCAAACTCATTTTCCTGATCGACAATAACATTTGTTGTTCGTTGATAGCCCATAACATAGCGATTTCTATAGACATAACTTGCACCACCAGATATCCAGTCATTTTCTGTGTCATAGCGCAGATTAAAACGGTAGAAATGAGACGATAATGCGTCATGTGCTGTTGTTACAAATCCCAGCTCTGTTTGTTCTTCATCTAACTGAATGCTGGGAAACCACCATCTTGGACGCATACTTTGTAGTGCGGAATATTCGCTAGACGTATATTCAGACAAGCTAATTGTCTCGTCAGAATTGATTCTTTTTGTGTATTCTGTCTTATCAACTGTTATCGGATACACTTCGTCGATCTGAAATACATCACGGCCATTTTTATGGTAACCAACATAATACAAAGAACTATCTTTGTTTAACTGAACAGGTGAAAAAGCTGCATAACTAACATTAGTTAACAGCTCCGTCATTTTTTTATCTTTATTAAATCGATATATCTGAAATTTACCAAGTCGATCTGAGCTATAAAGTATTTTGTTTCCATCTTCACTATATGAAGGATACATATCAAGATGTGAATCATCTGTCACTTGTAACCATTGCCCAGAAGCCAGATCAAATTCTTCGATATTCCATCCCTTATTAAGGCGTTGAACAGCAGCAACAAGTTTTTCTTCTGTTGGCGAATGTTTTATCTGCGAGACAACTTCTGAATTAACGCCTTTCCACAATACACCAACTAGCTTTCCCTGTATGTCAAGTTGCACTAACCAGCTTTCTCCCTTAACCAGCTTAACTGCATAAATAGACTGCCCATTACCTGACCACGCTGCTGAACGATAACGCCCACAATACGTGATTCTTTTAATCTGATTTCTCTTATCTAGCTTGTAAATATCATAGTTAATATTATATTCGTCACAAAAGTCCGGCTGCATTATCAGCACGCCTTGCTCTTTATGCACATCTAATCGACTTTGACTATTCACATTAATCAGATAACGGTCTTCACCATTCTCAATAACGTTTAAGCTAGCATGGTCATAAACCTGATCTTTAATATAATAAATACTTCCATTGTTTATCACCGAATATTGATCTGTATGGTAGCCTGTAGATGTTATTTTTCGGCCATTATTATGCATCCCTATTCCAACAGATTGATCCTTCTTAAAACGCTTTTCCAGATATATTTCAAATTCTCTCCATAGCTCTTCCATGTCTTTTTTAAGTACTCGCTTAGCATTAGCGTTAATACTAAATGGAATTAAATTATCACTGTATTCTCTGATTAAAGTCTGAATTATTTCATAACCATATGCATCTACCATGAACTCATAAAAGTAGACGCCATACAAATAGGATGAACTACCCATAGGCCATGATCTCATTGGTAGATTAACTTGAGACACAGGTTTTAAACCTTGCTCAAGCTCTGCTCGCATCATGCTCTGAAACAGGCTACTCTGCCCTCTACCTGTTGCAATGTTTGTTTCATGGTAAGTTGCAAGACCCTCAATCAGCCAGCCTGGTTGCATAGAATTTGGAAACATTAAAAAATGACGCCCGAAAACCTTACGCATAAATGCTGCAAGCCCATGGGATTTATCCAGATGTAAGATATGCGTATATTCGTGAAGAATTAAGGTAGTTAGCCAGTCATCATAATCTTCAATTCCCGTTGCTGTATCTGGTGGGGTTAAAAAAATGACGCTTCGATTAAAGTGATTGGGTGTGGCATAGCCATTCGCAAAGTCAGCGTGATCGCTAATAATTAGATGTGTTTTTTCCAGTGGTTGCCATTCAATTAATGGTTGTAACTTATGGTGTGCGTTCCGCGCTATATTTGCAACACGAATAGAATAGCTTTTATAACCATCCGGATAGTGAATATAGAAATTATCTGTTTCCAGCGTTTTCCAGTCTAGCTGTGGATCTATTGCCAGTGCGGTAAAACTAGTGAATAACAGTAAACATGTTTTAATTATTATCCTTAATCCCATGCATATCCTTATCACTCAGACTATTTCCTGACACCCAACCATAGTAGAGTACCGCCCGCACACAGACTAAACCAGCTAAGTACCGGCACATTTAATAATAAAGTATGCTGCTGATCACTCTGACCGAGTATGATCGCAGCAATTACAAAACCTGTCATACCAGCCAGCGACATAACCAGTTTTTTGTGATTTTTATGTATATTTTGATTCAATTGATTTAGCTCTTCTGTTTGCTGCTGCCTGTTTTCTGCTTCAGCAGCCTTCTCAATTGCATCAATAATCAAACCCGGAATCTCTGGTAGCCTTTCAGCTAGATACGGTAAATTATCTTTAAATCCTTTCAATAGCGCTCTGGCACCGATCTGATCATTCATCCAGTTCTCAAGAAACGGCTTTGCTGTTTTCCATAAATCCAGATCCGGATATATTTGCCTTCCAAGACCTTCAATATTGAGTAAGGTTTTCTGCAGCAACACCAGTTGTGGCTGAACTTCCATATTAAATCTACGTGCTGTCTGAAACAGTCTAAGCAACAGATGACCAAAGGATATTTCTTTAAGTGGGCGTTCAAATATCGGTTCACAGACACTTCTAATCGCAGATTCAAATTCATCAACTCGTGTACCTGCTGGCACCCAACCAGAGTCGACATGTAGCTGTGCCACACGATTGTAATCACGCTTAAAAAATGCCAGAAAATTCTCGGCCAGATAGCGCTGATCTTTAGGGCTTAGCGTACCTACGATACCAAAATCCACTGCTATGTATTTTGGCTGCTGCAGGTTATGTATATCGACAAATATATTACCGGGGTGCATATCTGCATGAAAGAAATTATGTTTGAAAACCTGGGTAAAAAATATTTCAACACCCAGTTCTGAAAGTCGCTTCATATCGACGCCAGTATTTTTCATTTGTTCTATGTTTGCCATAGATACACCATGGATTCGCTCCATAACCATGACATTTCGGCGTGTATAGTCCCAATATATTTCAGGAATATACAATTGATCACTGTTTTCAAAGTTACGCCTTAACTGACTCGCATTTGCGGCTTCACGCATTAAGTCCAGTTCATCGAGTATTGTTTTCTCATATTCCTCAACAATCTCAATCGCTCTTAGTCTTCTTGCATCTTTAGAGTAACGTTCGGCGAGTCTTGCAATAATATAAAGCAATGCAACATCACGTTGTATTATCGGCAATATATTTGGACGCAGCACTTTAATGACAATATCTGCACCATTCTTTAGTCGAGCGGCATGTACCTGTGCGATTGAAGCCGATGCAATCGGTGTTGCATCAAATTCATCAAAAATATCTTCTACCTTTTGCCCATAGGCCTGCTCAATTAGTTTGATGGCTCGTTTGCCATCAAATGGCGGCACTTTATCCTGCAGCTTGGATAACTCCTCCGCAATATCTTCTGGCAACAGATCCTTGCGAGTTGAAAGCATCTGCCCAAATTTTATAAATATTGGCCCTAATTCCTCAAGCGCTTCTCTGATACGCTGGCCACGTGCCAATCGATTCCTTCTGAGCCAGTTCCAGGGGAAAAAGTAAAGAATAAATCGAAAGGGTCTAAACAAATGGATTGCAAAAATAATTTCATCCAGCCCATGCCTGGCAAGCACATAATTAATATGGAGTAGCCTTAAGATCTGCACAGGTTTAATCATGATTATTCTGTTTTTTATTTATAAGATTGTGAAGCCTGGCTGAAATACGGTCTGCTGTCTCACGTGCTTCATCGACTTTGTTTATGAATTGTCTTAGTTCCGCATTTGACGGACTTAATCGCGCTTCTTCCTGTAAATATTCACCGCCATCAAGACAAACCGATTTACTCGATCTCTGAAGCCAGCACGAGACATCACGAATGACATTACCAATTTTATGCGCTGCAATATCGCCAACGGCTTTTGATAACAGCTCTTCCCAGTCAATATTTAACTGTTTTAATAATCGGTTAAACTGATTGGCGATGCGCGTATCGCCACTGATTGTTATTTCACCATCAAACAAAACATCTCTGGCATCTTTCGCCAGACCCAGCTTAGTTAAGGCGATGACTGTTCCACTGATGGTTGCATCTGCTTCACCATCAAAATCACTTAGCACCAGGAAACCATCATTTGATGGGAATAGAAAAAGTGACTGCTCAGTTCCTTTTATTTCTATCTCGATAATATGCCCGGCTAACACAGAAAAACGTGATAAGCCTTCAGGGTCAAGTGACAAGTAGCGATTTATTGCGGTTTCAAATGCACCACTAATAGCCTGATTAATATCCATAGATCAGCCCTGTTTCGTTTTCACACTTATAGCCATTGGGCCGATCCATTTGAGGTTCCCTATACTTTGAAGCCTTTATGTAAGGCAACTATTCCACCGGTTAGATTATGATATTTTACATTTTCAAAGCCGGCCTCTTGCATCATGGCTTTTAAGGTATCCTGATCTGGATGCATTCGAATAGACTCAGCTAGATACTGATAGCTTTCCGCATCCTGAGCAATGAGCTTACCCATTAATGGCAATAACTTGAATGAGTATGCATCATAAACGGGTGCCAGACCCGGCGTTACCGGCTTCGAGAATTCAAGCACCAATAATCGCCCGCCTGGCTTCAATACGCGGTAAATTGAACGCAGCGCCTTATCTTTATCGGTAACATTACGCAGGCCAAATGCTATGGTAACGCAGTTGAATGTATTATCAGGAAACGGCAGACATTCAGCATTTGCCTGAACATAATCAACATTACCAGCAACGCCATTATCAATCAGCCGTTCACGACCACGACGCAACATAGAGCCATTGATGTCTGATAACACAACCTGTCCTGACGGCCCAACCATGGAGGCCATGCGCATCGCCAGGTCACCAGTGCCTCCTGCCAGATCCAGTACTTTATTTCCTGCTCTCAATCCGGTCTGGCTCAACGTGAAGCGCTTCCACAAGCGGTGCACACCCATCGACATTACGTCATTCATTACGTCATATTTATCGGCAACAGAATGAAAAACATCGGCTACTCGCTGTGCTTTTTCAGTAACGGGTACCTGCTGAAATCCAAAATGCGTTTTGTCTTCGTTCATACGGCTGCTCACATATGTCTTTTAATTGAGTTCTGCGTGTTTATGACCCGCTTCTTTGAGTCGTTGCAGGTAGTTCTGCCATTTTTCTTCATAGCTTGCGCCTAGATCATAAAGATATGACCATGAATAAAGCCCGCTATCGTGATTATCATCAAACACCAGTTTTACTGCATACATACCAACGGGCTCGATAGCATCAATATTGACATCCGATTTTCCGACCTGCAGTGTTTCCTGGCCCGGACCATGCCCTGCTACTTCTGCAGAAGGTGAATACACACGCAAAAACTCTGTGGTGTACTTAAACTGCTTACCATCATCAAATTCAATTTCCAGTATACGTGACTTCTGATGCAGATTGATATTCGTTGGCTTAGGTGATGCCATATTACTTCTCCAAATCTAATCGGTCCTGAAGGGGGAGTCAGGAATGTTTTATTTTACATGAATTTACTTTAAAGAATGTAACGACTTAAGTCTTCATCCTGAACCAGTTCGCCGAGGTGCTGATCAACATAGCCGGCATCTACCGTTAGAGAGCCGCCAGATTGATCAGCTGCTTCAAAGGAAACACCTTCCAGTAACCGCTCCATAACCGTATGTAAACGTCGAGCACCAATATTCTCAGTGCGCTCATTCACATCATGGGCAACCTGCGCCAATTGCTCGATGCCACTGTCGTCAAATTCCAGATTAAACCCTTCGGTTTCCATTAAAGCGCGATACTGCTCGGTCAGAGAGGCATCCGGCTCTGTCAGAATACGTTTGAAGTCTGCAGTAGATAATGCATTCAGTTCGACACGAATTGGTAATCGCCCCTGTAATTCTGGTATTAAATCTGATGGCTTGGATAAATGAAATGCACCCGATGAGATAAATAGAATATGATCAGTTTTTACCATGCCGTACTTGGTCGTCACAGTGCAGCCTTCTACCAGCGGCAACAGGTCTCGCTGAACCCCTTCTCTGGAAACATCCGCACCTGAAGTTTCACCGCGTTTTGCTACCTTGTCGATTTCATCAATAAAGACAATGCCATTTTGCTCGGCATTTTGCACCGCATTCATTTTCAGCTCATCTTCATTAACCATCTTGGCTGCTTCTTCATCGATCAGAATTTTTCTTGCATCATCAATGCGTAGCTTACGGGTCCTGGTTTTATCACTGCCAAGATTCTGGAACATGCCCTGTAACTGACTGGTCATTTCTTCCATACCCGGTGGTGCCATAATCTCTACACCCACCTGCTCTGCTTTCACTTCGATCTCAATTTCCTTGTGATCTAATTCACCTTTGCGCAACTTCTCGCGGAATTTTTCTCGCGTTCCAGATTCCGCCACTTCTGGCTCGCCAAAGCTATTACGCGCCGGTGGTAACAGAGCATCCAGTATGCGCTCTTCAGCCGATGACTCTGCTCGATGCCGAACTTTTTCAATTTCAACTTCACGAGTGATTTTAACCGACATATCGACAAGATCGCGGATGATACTGTCAACTTCGCGACCTACATAGCCAACTTCGGTGAATTTAGTTGCCTCAACCTTAATAAAAGGTGCATTGGCCAGCTTTGCCAGACGACGCGCTATTTCTGTTTTACCCACACCGGTTGGGCCGATCATCAGTATATTCTTTGGTGTGATCTCATTACGCAGCTCTTCTTTGACCTGCTGTCGGCGCCAGCGGTTTCTCAGTGCAATCGCAACGGCGCGCTTGGCTTCATCCTGACCGACAATATGCTTGTCCAGTTCCTGTACAATTTCTCTGGGAGTCATTTCAGACATAATTTTAAACCTGATTAGATTTGTTTCCGGCATGCGTTTTTTAGCAAACCAGAAAAATTAATATTTGATTTCTTCAACGGTGAGGTTCTGGTTAGTATAAATACAGATATCACCGGCAATATTCAGACTCTTCTCGACCACTTCTCGCGCCGAAAGCTCGGTATTGTCAAATAAGGCCCGCGCTGCTGCCTGCGCATAAGAACCACCTGAACCAATGGCGAGCAAATCATCCTGGGTATCAATGACGTCACCTGTTCCTGAAATAATCAATGATGCTTCCTCATTAGCAACAATCATCATAGCTTCCAGTTTTCTCAGCATACGGTCTGTTCGCCAGTCTTTGGCCATTTCTACCGCTGAACGTACCAGCTGTCCATTATGCTTTTCGAGCTGCCCCTCAAAACGCTCGAACAGTGTAAACGCATCTGCAGTTGCACCTGCAAAGCCGACCAGAACACGATCTTTATATAAGCGGCGCACTTTCACTGCATTGCCTTTCATCACCGTATTGCCCAGGCTTACCTGGCCATCGCCGCCAATAACAACTTCGTTATTTCGTCTCACCGATAAGATAGTGGTGCCGTGTAATGTGGTTTGCAAAAGGGTTCCCCTCTATAGAATGTGACCGCAAAGCGCATAAATGAGGTTGAAGCGGTCACTTTTCAAGTATCAGCGAGACATTATACATGCCAAAGACCGGACAATAAGACTTCAGTGCAAATCAGCTCAGGACTTTTTCTTATGTGCTCGCGGATGAGCAGAATCATAGGTTTTCGCTAATTGCTGAAAATCCAGATGGGTATAGATTTGTGTGGTTTTCAGGTGAGCATGCCCGAGTAGCTCCTGAACTGCTCGCAAATCTTGTGATGCCTCCAGCATATGAGATGCAAATGAATGCCGCATCAGATGGGGGTAAACTCGCTGCTCGATGCCTTTTTCTCGACACAACTTCTGAATTCTTGTGCGCACTGAAGTCGCACTGATCCGACCGCCTCTCGCACTAACAAATACCGCCTTTTCTGACTCATTTGTAATAATATCGCGACATTTTAGCCACTTTTTAAGGATATTATCCGCCTTGCTACCAAACGGGCAATAACGTTCTTTTTTGCCCTTACCCAATACCCTGAGGTTTCTTTCTGTCCAATTTATATCGTCACGATTAAGGGCAATCAGCTCAGATAGACGCAGACCACTCGCATAGAGCAGCTCCAGCATGGCATGATCCCTTACGACCAGCGGCTCATCGCTATCAGTCTGCAACAGTTGATCCAGCTGCTGGTGATGCATTATCTCGGGAAGCTTGCGCTCAGATTTTGGCGCTCGCACATGAGATGCCGGGTTATGAGAAATGATTTGGTCGCTTTGCAGAAAGTGAAACAGTCGACGCAGCGCACTAAGCAAGCGTTGGATACTCTTGCCTCCCAGCCCCTGACGATGCACCTGAGAAACATATTGCCTCAGTAGCACCTCATCAATCTGCTGCCAGCCGGATAGTGACCGAACCTGACAGAAATCGACAAAACGCTGAATATCTCTACGATAATTTGACAGTGTGTGAGGTGAAAACTGCTTTTCTGACTGTAAAAACTGATAAAAACGCTGCAGCTCAGCATCAAACTCATGCTGGCCTGCCGTGCTTTTGCTATTCACTTATTTATGAAGCCAGTTGTGAGCGCATAGCGGCGCCTATCAGATCCGCCAGGCTACTGAGGAAATCGGTTCCCATACCCGGGTGATAACGCTGCTCATCTGAACTGCCGAGGGCCACAATACCGCGCACACCTCTGCCTTCTATCGGAATAACTGCTGCAGACTTCACTTCAGGGGCGTCATCCATAAAGAGCATGGCAATTTGCGACTCAGTTAAACGACCGCATTGAATGCGTTTTTTTTCTATCAGAGGCATAAACACTTGCAACACCTCATCATCACTATCCACATAGGTGTGACTTTGTTCATCTGACAACGAGATCGCCTGATCTGACGCCAACCTGAAGTAGACAAAGTCCGTGCCTAATTTGTGGCGTAATTCATTATCAATAATACCCATGACATCATCCATGCCATCCGCTTCAAACAAGCTCACTGCAAGACGTTGCAGACTGACATGCAGTCGCTGGTTATCATGCACCGCATCAACCATTTCTCGTAATTTGCTTTCAAAGTGGCTGTTCTTTTCACGCAGCACCGTCACCTGGCGCTCCACCAGTGAAACGGCACCACCCGACTCATGAGGAATTTCCAGATCATTCAGTAATAGCGAGTGTCGCAGAAAAAAGTCTGGGTTTTCAATTAGGTAGCTCACCACCTGATCTTCATCAGGCATCTCTGCCTGGGTATTCTCTTCAGCCGGGTTATTCACCTGATTACTCACAGTGCTATTTTTCCTTCAAAAACGCTGGTTGCGGGCCCTGTCATGTACAGGGGCTCATCTGGATGCGGCCAGCGTATAACAAGCTCGCCTCCGGGTAAACCCACTTTTACCGATTCAGATAGCTTACCCTGCTGTATACCCGCTGCAACGGCTGCACAGGCACCAGTACCACAGGCCAGAGTCTCAGCTGCACCTCGCTCATAGACTCTTAACCTAATTTTATCGGCTGAGACAATCTGCATAAACCCCACATTCACGCGCTGTGGAAAGCGTGAATGTGACTCTATCTCAGGACCCAGTATTTCCACTGCTGCCTGATCGATATCATCAACCTGCAACACCGCATGGGGATTACCCATCGAGACCGCAGCGATTTCAACTTCGCCCTGAGTCGTTTCTAATGTATAGCTTAATGCCTGCTGTTGTGCATCAAATGGCAGGCTGGACGGTTCAAACCGGGGAACCCCCATATTCACTGTAACTTCCCCGTTATCTTCAAGCTTTAGCACGATATGCCCTGACGCTGTCTCTACGGGTATCTCGTTATTGTAAGTAAGCCCTTTATCAACCACAAAACGAGCAAAACAGCGTGCTCCATTGCCACACTGCTCTACTTCACCGCCATCGGCATTGAAAATTCGGTAACGAAATTCAGCCAGCTCACTTGTCGGCTTTTCAACCAGCAACAGCTGATCACAGCCCACACCAAAGCGACGATTTGCGATAAAACGTATTTCTTGCTGGCTCAGGTCAATTGGCTGATTAATGGCATCAATCACCACAAAGTCATTCCCCAGGCCATGCATTTTTGTAAATTCAATTAACATAATGCATAGCATAACATCTTGATATAAAACGTGTTCCCTCTTCTGCCAGAATTATCGCTATAATCTATTGATGTGAATGTTGCCGACATCTATATAAATGTTTTAACTTATGTCCTTTTTAAGGTTATATGGAACTCGATTAACCACAGATAGACCAACCTTATATGAACAAGCTTCCTAGCAAGCCAGACTGTGAAGACATTATTGGACTATTTCCAGATCCATTTGTCATTATCGATCGACATTTTCAAATTGTTGCTGCCAATAAGAAATACAGCGACCACTACCACACCAGCCGCAGCGAAATTATCGGCAGACACTGCTTTGAAGTCTCCCACGGCATTGATAAACCCTGCAGCCAGAACGGCGAACACTGCCCTCTCGAAGAAGTCATTCGCACTGGTGAAGCCACTTCGGTTATGCACATACACTGCAACTGCGATAAAGAAGAACATGTACAAATTTTCGCCGCGCCGATATTTGACCAGAATGGACAGGTGATTTACATGGGCGAAACCATTCAGCCGATAAATCAGGAACCCGAAACCGATCAGGTTTTACTTGGTCGCTCTAAAGCAGCTCTCAGGCTTATGAGTATTTTGTATCGAGTTGCCGCAACCTCTTCTACCGTATTACTGCTTGGTGAATCCGGTGTTGGCAAAGATTGTGCTGCTCGCTATATACATCAGAACTCTGACCGTAATCTTGAAAATTTTGTGGTGGTTGATTGTGGCGCACTAGGGGAAAGCCTTATTGAGAGTGAATTATTTGGCTATGAAAAAGGTGCATTTACCGGTGCTGTAAAAACCAAAATCGGTCTCATCGAATCTGCAGACAAGGGCACACTATTTATCGATGAGATTGGCGAACTACCATTACATCTTCAAAGCAAGCTTTTACGCGTTCTCGAAACAGGTACCATTCGCCGTCTCGGCGGCAATGAATACATTAAAGTTGATGTGCGTATTATTGCAGCAACTAATCGCGACCCAAAAATTATGCTACAGGAAAACTCATTCCGACAGGATCTCTATTACCGACTATGCGCCTTCCCAATTAGCATTCCGCCATTACGCGACAGAAAAGGCGATATACCGCTGCTTGCCGAATCATTTATTATACAACTTGATTCACGTCAGCAGCAAACATCGCTATCCCCAGAAGTAATAGAAATCTTGTTAAGTCACGATTACCCTGGAAATATTCGAGAACTTAAAAACATTATCGAACGCTCTATTATTCTTGCTGCTGGTAGCTCCATATCTCCTCAACATATATTGTTTGAAGAACAGAAGTCTCCAGCTATAAATCTTTCTGACCAGGGCACTCCATACAAAACAAACACACGCAACCATCAGATCACATTACCACAGGTACTTGAAGCCCTCGCTCAAAGCAATGGACATCGCCTTAAAGCTGCACAGATACTCGGCGTAAGTGAGAGAACAATTTACAGACACCTCAAAACACAAAGTTAGTTTACACTGATATGAAGTTATATTATTCACGCCTGTTTCTTTTATTAATTAGCGCCAGCTTTATCATCATGCCTTGCCATGCCGATAGCCGCCTCAGCACTTTTGAAATAAAAAACCTGCTACGCCACAAAATCGCAAATGTTATTGAACTCGCTGAAAACCCGCAAATCATAACCGAAGTTATACAACGCAATCAGCTCAATCAGTCATTAGATGATATTAAAAAAATTGACAACGAATGGAAAAACTACACGTCAGATCACCCGGTTATCCAGTCAATGCACTCTAGTAAAGCAGGCGCCTACCTGAAATCACGTGTTGAGGACAAAGACTCCGTCTTCAGCGAAATTTTTCTAACTGACATGCAGGGTGCTAATATAACCGCATGGCCTATCACCTCTGATTACTGGCAAGGTGACGAAGCAAAATGGAATCGTAGTTACAATAATGGAAAAGGGGAAATACATATAGGAAAATTGGAATTCGATGAGAGCAGCCAGCATAATGCGATTCAGGTTTCTGTACCAATTATGAATAACGGCGTCGCTATCGGCGTTTTAATCGCAGGTATAAAAATTTCATACATACAGGCCAAATATTTAAACTCAAAATACAAAAACTAAAACTTAATTAAAACCTCAGATTGGTTATTAATTTTCAACAACCAATCTGAGATTATCTTTTGTATTATTTCACTGTAGTCAGTCCCAGATTTTCCCAGTTCTGCATACCGCCTCTATACCATTTAATTTTTTCTGCAGGGTAGCCCATCTTAAGTAGTGTACGAATGTTATTTGGTGATTGACCACACCACATACCATTACAGAACATCACCAGTATCTTAGCATTGCTATAATCAAACTTATCATCATCCTGTTCTATCGCATTAAACTTCTCTACAACAATTTCTGCAATCGACAATGGATCCGCACCTTTTGATACTTCAAGGCTTGTCCAGGGAATATTGACTGAACCTGGAATAGTTCCTCGTTTAACCCAGTCCGGTGTTCTTGAATCAATCACCAGAATGGATTTATCACCATCGCTCATTTTTTTGAGATAATCCAGCACTTCAACTTCACCCAGCGTTTCGACACCCGGCGCCAGCTTGATTGGATTAATGCAGAAAGGAGGGCAGTTGCGTGAAGTCTTGGCAAACGCCGGATTCACCATGTTTTTGTTATTCTGATTACGCATAATGGCCACTTTCTTGCCATCATGCATAACATCAACACTCGCCAGGTCACGTGTAATCTTAACTTTTAAATCAGCGGCCTGAGCAGCTGATGTGATTAATCCAAGTGCCATTACAATTGAGCCAAATACAACGATAGGTTTCATACGATAAGTCTCCTGTTTCTCATTTTATGGTTATTCGCAATCGGGTTCTTCTTCAGCTTCAGTATCTTTTGTTTCTGACTGCTCAGCAGGTGGCGCACTCTCTTGTGCCTCGCCTGAAGTTTCCGCAGCACGAACAAAAGAAACAGAAAGCATTAGTAGAATCATCAGCATTAGTAGCCGTGACTTCATCCTTTCAATCTCCTGATTTCGTAATAATAAACAAACAGTAGAGCAGGCTTTATGCCAACCTGTGTATTATAGATAAACACTGGGGCAACGAGGGGCCCCAGCTAAAAAACATTAAATGTAGACATGACACGTCATGACAGTGTCATGACAAACGCCAGGAAAGAGTACGATTACTCCTCGATCAGCGACTCGCCCTGTAGCATCTGCTCCACGGACTCTCGTTGACGAACTTTATGCGCTTTTTCACCATCAACAATGATTTCAACGGCTTTAGGTCGTGTATTGTAATTTGAGCTCATGGTAAACCCATAAGCACCCGCCGATTTAACCGCCAGTACATCCCCAGCCTCAAGACTCATACTACGCTCCTTACCGAGAAAATCACCGGTTTCGCAAACCGGCCCCACCAGATCATAGATTTTTTCTTCACCCTGGCGCTTCTGTATCGGCACGATATCCTGCCAGGCGCCATACAGGGCAGGGCGCATCAGATCATTCATAGCCGCATCAATAATGGCAAAGTTTTTTTCTTCATTGTGCTTAAGAAACAGCACTTCGGTAAGCAGCACGCCGGCATTACCCGCAATCGCACGTCCTGGCTCAATCAGTATCTCAAACTGACGATCACCTAATTCTGCTAGCAGGGCGGCGATTTGCTGCGCCGGCTCCGGTGGCATCTCATCCTGATAGCGAATCCCCAGACCGCCACCCAGATCCAGGTGATGCAGCTCAATACCCATTTCCGCCAACTGGTCTACCAGTGACAGCACTCGCTTCAGGGCATCTACAAATGGCTCGATCTGGGTTAGCTGTGAACCAATATGACAATCAATACCCTGTATTGAGATATTCCCCATAGATTGTGCTTGCAGATACACCTGCGGTGCCTTTTCATGGGCAATACCGAACTTGTTTTCTTTAAGGCCAGTGGATATATAAGGATGCGTCTGTGCATCCACATCCGGATTAACCCGTAATGAAATTGGCGCTATCTTGCCCATTTCTCCGGCAATCTGATTAATCAGCTCAAGCTCCGCAGAAGACTCGACATTAAAACAGCGAATACCCACATCAAGTGCGCGGCGAATTTCATCAGGCTTTTTTCCTACGCCTGAAAAAACTACCTTCGCAGCATCACCGCCCGCCCTCAGTACACGCTCCAGCTCGCCCACGGAAACTATGTCGAAGCCTGACCCAATGCGGGCCAGGAGATTCAGTATGGCGATATTAGAATTCGCTTTAACGGCATAACAGATAAGGTGAGGGTGCTTACCAAATGCGCTATCAAATGCTTTCCAATGGCGCTCAAACGTCGCTCTGGAGTATACATAGGCCGGCGTCCCATGCGCTTTGGCAATATCAGATAGTCTGACACCTTCAGCAAAAAGCTGATCGTCTTTGTATTCAAAAAAATCCATAAAAACTCTTAACTCTTATTAAGGCCGTAGATCAAATCGGTCGGATAGTGTTGACTCAGCCGATTCATCCGGTAAATATAGTGGCCCTGTTTTACCACAGGCCGCAAGGCCGGTGAGAACCAGTAATAAAAATAGAACTCTGATTGAGGGTGAAGCCATTGCTATACTCTCGCCTAACTATTCAAGCACACATTATCTTACTTTATGCGCCTAAAAAGCAGTATTTTTCTCTGGGTTTCTCTCGCCACCATTATGCCATTGACTGCTTTGATATTGGGCATCACCGCATATAGCGAACAACTCTACCGTAAAAATATTGATAATGAACTCTATCAGAGCATGGAAGATATCGCTAAGCAGCTGGAGTTCCGCCTTAGTTATGAGCGTGAGGTTATGCTTTCGCTGGCCAATTCACCGGCAATGAAGAATTTTTCACCGGTATTGCGCACTGCTGCTGAAGGTGATTTACACATTCAGTATTTTGAAGAAGTCGAAAAGCTCAACACTTTCCTTGCCGGATTTCAGCATTCTGTGCCGGGTATCGACACCGTACGTGTACTGGACATCGACGGCCATACGCTGGTCAAGGTACGTTTCGGTAAACAGATTCCTGCGGATTTCGAAGGCATCACGGCCACACCACTGGCTGAAGAGGAACTGGTTGATGCCGGCTTTCTCAGTTGGATGTGGCAACTTTCGCCGAATCAGCTGGTATACGGCAGCCTGCCACTGAGTAAGCGCGACTATGCCAGCGGCCAGGAGCTGTCCCTAATGAATGCTATCGTGCCGGTTGCCGGCGATGGTGACAAGACCATTGGCTATCTCACTGCCCGTGCGCTCGGCGATCAGTTTGATCATATCCTGCAATCCTTACCTCGAAGTAATAATATCCAGATTAGTATTTCCGAATTTAACCCGGACACGCCTCAGCGACACGGCATGATCCTCTATAGCGATGACCTGGGCGTTCGCTTTAATCAAACTCTCAACCCGGATATTCGCTTTAATACACATTTTGATGCGCAAGTCTGGCAACAAATTGAAAAAGACCGCTTCGGTTCCTATCAGGAGACCCAGGACAAAAGCCATTATTACTACCGCGAGTTCTACCCCTATAACAATCAATTGGTGAGCTGGATACTGGTTATCCATCTGGATAGCAGTGAACTGGCGGCTCCATTTCAACGTATCCGCCTGGGCCTGCTTATTTCTGCTGTTTTTGTGCTGGCGATTAGCCTGCTAATGGCCAACCTCGGTGCCAGAAATATCGCCGAGCCAATTACACACTTTGCCAGCATTTTGAAACGCTATGCCGATGGTGAATCGAAATTTTCACAACACAGCTCTAAAGGTGTTGATGAACTTAGCCAGCTCGATCATTCCTTTCACTATCTGGTGGACACACTAGAACAAACGCAACAGGAAAGGGACAAGGCACAGAAAATGATGCTACAGAGCGCCAAGCTGGCTAGCATCGGTGAAATGGCGGCAGGCATTGGTCATGAGATTAATAATCCACTCAACAATATACTGACATATACCACCTTGATTGAGCGTGAGCTGCCAGCAGAAAACCATGACCTACACGAAGACATCAAAGGCTTACGTAACGAAGCCATGCGTGCAGGAAAGATTATCAAGGGCATACTCAACTTCGCACGACAATTACCACCGGAATATACCGAGTTTGATCTCCATGTCTGGCTCAAAGACACACTTCAACTCGCTCAACCCCAGGCGCATAAGTTTCACGTCAATCTACAGCTCGGCGATAATCCAGATCTCAATATGCACGGCGACCGTAGCCAGCTGCAACAGGTACTGGTAAACCTGTTAATGAATGCCATACAGGCCAGCAAAGCAGGTGATACTATTCTGGTTAACTCTCATTATGATGAAAATACTATTGAAATTATTGTTTCCGACCAGGGAACAGGGGTAACAGAGCAAGACAAAGATAAAATATTCGATCCATTCTTCACCACCAAAGCGGTAGGCGAGGGCAGCGGTCTGGGCTTATCCATTAGTATTGGTATCATGCAATACCATGGCGGCAACCTTAAACTTGAAAATAACTCACGTGGTGGAGTAGATGCAATCATGCTTTTACCACTCACCATAAAAGATGCATAACATGACCGGTAAACGAATACATTTTATTGACGACGACCCAACTGCTGGCGACCTGTTTCGACGCTTTGCCCGTGGTAATGAGCTTGATATTCAGGTTTTCAGAGATCCCCTGGCGGCATTAGACGATATTAGAGACAATGGCAGCCAGCTAGTCATTACTGATTTAAGCATGCCCAATATGTCTGGCCTTGAGTTACTCGAATCTATTCGTCAAACCGACATTGAGTTGCCAGTGATTATTATTACAGGCTATTCAACCGAAGATAACGCCATTAAAGCACTTAAGCTTGGCGCTGCAGATTTCATTAAAAAACCCTTTGATGCAGATAAACTTTTACAACAGGTAACACAGACTCTGGAACAATCTGCTGAGCGCAAACAAAACAAGCTTAATCGGCCTAGCATAAAAGATAAACAAAGCCAGTTCGGCATGATTGGCAGCTCAACCGCACTGAGTAAAATTTACGAAATCATCGATAAAATATCAGACATACGCTGTAATGTGATTATTGAAGGAGAATCAGGCACAGGCAAGGAACTAGTCGCTCACGCGTTACACAATCATTCGGAATTTTCTGACCAGCCTTTTATCGTTATTGACTGTGGATCGCTGACAGACACTTTGCTTGAAAGCGAACTCTTTGGTCATGAGAAGGGCGCCTTTACCGGAGCCACTCATCTCAAACAGGGGCTACTCGAAGTCGCCAGTGGTGGAACGATATTTCTCGATGAAATTTGTAACATATCAGATTCCATGCAGATGAAATTAATGCGTGCTGTACAGGCGCAAACCATTACACGTGTCGGCGGAATCACTCCCATCGATATCGATGTGCGTTTTGTTGTTGCCACTAACAGAAACATCGAACAGATGATCGAACAAGGACAATTCAGGCACGACTTATATCATCGACTCAATGTCGTAAAAATAATGATGCCACCACTTCGCGAACGCGAAGATGACTTACAATTGCTTATCAAACATTTCATCGATGAGTTCAAACAACGCTATAAACGTGAAATCACCGGCTTTGATTCCACATCACTGACTAAATTAAAGCACTACGACTGGCCTGGCAATATTCGTGAACTGCGCAACCTGGTAGAGCGAAGTGTTGCACTCTCTGATAGCCCAACCCTCAGCATCGAAGGTGTTTTACTAAACCAGGAATCTGACCAGTGCATCGACTCAGACGCACCTACACTTGAAGTGCTGGAAAAGCGCTATATTCTTAAAACCCTCAATAACTGCGACGGCAATAAGGAGCAGACAGCCAACACGCTTGGCATCAATAAATCGACGTTATGGAGAAAACTACAGAGCTGGGAAAAATCTGATAATACTGAGCAATCAGATAACTAACATGTCATCCGGAACACAGATTAAAGGCCAGTCGCTTTTTGAACGCCAGGCAGAGAATACTAACTTTAACGGTCCCGTAATAATATGCGATAGTTTACGCACACCAGAAAATTTTGGTTCTGTTTTACGCGTAGCCGATGCGACTGGCTGCCAGAATATTATTTTACTGGATAGTGAACTTGATCTTACCAATAAAAAAATATCACGGCTTGCCCGCAGTTGTGAGAAACATTTAAAGATACAGTTCGAAACTTTTGAAAGCTACAAAGCAACACTTAAACAGTTTAAACGCTGTATTGCACTTGAAATCACTTCAAGCTCCAGCAGCCTTTTTGAATCCAATATAAAGCACTGCGATGCAGTAGTAATCGGACAGGAAAATACAGGCATTAGAGAAGAATTACTCACCACCTGTCATCAAGCAGTACATTTACCTATGTTTGGTATTAATGGCTCAATGAATTTGAGTCATGCACTTGTCGTGTTTTTATACGAGTGGCACAGGCAGCAATAATTAACGCACTAGCCCGTTTTCTACTTCATTACGTTTTTCTTTACCCTCAAGTAGCTCAATCAAGGCCAGGGTGAAATCCATCGCTGTTCCGGGCCCTCTGGAAGTCACCACTTTGCCATCGATTTCAATTGCACTTTTTGTCACTGTTGTATTTTCCAGATTCAGTGCATCCAGCACACCGGGGAAACTGGTTGCTTTTTTATTCTCCAGAACACCTGCCTGAGCCAGGGCTTTTGGTGCAGCACAAATCGCTGCTATATACTGCCCTGCATCTGCATGTTGCCTGATTAATGACTGAACAATCGTGTTATCCCGTAGATAATCTGCTCCTGGTAAACCGCCCGGTAAAACTATCATATCAAATTGCTGATCTGTCACTTTATCGATCGTGGTGTTAGCGATTATTGTGGTACCGCGAGAAGCAACTACCGGCTCATCTGTAAGCGCTGCGGTTATCACATTTATACCCGCTCTTACCATGAGATCCGTAATGGTAATAGCTTCCAGTTCTTCGCAACCCTGTGCCAGGGGCACCAGTACATTTTTCATTTTCTTATCCTGTCAGTTATTTTTTTGCTGAAAGAATATGCATTCCTTTTAACAGATTCAATGCTTCATGAATTTTATAATCCTGTTTCAGATTCGTCATATTATTTGTTACATCTTGCGACCGATCTTTTTCATTGCTTTTCTGATCAGGATTCGCCAGATGACCTGCAAGATCCGCTTCTTTTATTTGTCCTGCGGTATGATTTGACTGCTGCGTCACCAACATATCCCTTAAAATAATATCCGGCTCAATACCCTGTGCCTGAATCGAACGTCCATTAGGGGTAAAATATCGGGCAGTTGTAAACTTCACTGCGCCACCGTTACGTAATTCCTGAATTGTTTGCACCGAACCTTTACCAAAAGACTTCTGCCCCATAACAATAGCTCGCTTATGATCTTGAAGTGCACCAGCAACAATTTCTGATGCGGATGCTGAGCCGACATTGATCAGTATTACCATTGGCGCATTTTTTAATACATCACCCGGTTTCGCATTAAACTCAAAATGAGATTCATCGATTCTACCTTCTGTATATACTAGTTTTCCTTCATCAATAAACAGATCTGATACTTCAGCGGCCGCATTCAAGACACCACCTGGGTTATTTCTAAGATCCAGGATAAGCCCGTGAAGATCTCCGCTATTTTTTTGCTTAAGTTCTTCAATAGCAGATTTTAAATGCGTAGCGGTTTTCGATTGAAAGGTACTGACTCGAACATAACCAAAGCCTGGCTCAATTAACTGGCTTTTTACACTTTGAACTTTAATGATTGCGCGTTTTATATTAAATCGCATCGGCTCATCCTTGCCTTCACGCATCACACTCAATTCAATCATTGTGCCCGGCTTTCCGCGCATCACTTTCACCGCATCATTGAGACTCATATCCTTAACTGATTTTTTATCCAGCTTGATAATCAGGTCACCACTTTTTATACCTGCCTTGTAAGCCGGTGTGTCATCGATGGGCGATATTACTTTTACAAAGCCATCTTCCATACCGACCTGAATCCCTAAACCGCCAAACTGGCCTGTAGTTCCAATTTTTAATTCTTTATATTCTTCGGGATCGAGATAGGTTGAATGCGGATCAAGCCCGGACAGCATGCCTCGTATGGCATTCTCTAGTAACTCTTTGTCACTGACCTGTTCTACATAATCGGTTTTTATTCTGGCGAAAATATCAGAAAAGTTACGAATGTCTTCCAGTGGTATTCCGCTTTCCGTATCCACTGCTTGCTGCTCTGCGTTTTCCTCAGTGGAAGCCGCTACGGGTACATTAGCCAGCAAAATCAGTAACATGACGTGTTTGATGCGCTTAAACATTCTGTAAAAACTCCTGGTTAGTCCCGGCACTTCCTGTAATGGACTGTGTCAGCTACTGTGAGGGCAGAGAAAAGGTTTTGTTAATCGTTATTTTTCAGGGCCAGGTGCTGTACCTTTTTAGAGCACCAATGCTTGGGGTTGACCGGCTTGCCCTGTTTTCTTATCTCAAAATATAAGCCAGAAGTTGCCTGTCCGCCACTATCGCCAACACTTGCAATCACTTCGCTGGCTTCTACCCAGTCACCCACTTCCTTATAAAGCTCTTGCGAATAGCCGTACAGGCTCATATAACCATCATTGTGATCAATTATGGTTATAAACCCATATCCCTGTAACCAATCAGCGAAAGCGACCCTGCCATGACTCACTGCACGGACTTCTGCATCATAATCAGCCTTGATCACCACACCATTCCAGGTCAGGTCACCCTGACTCCGAGAGGTACCAAAACTGGCACGAAATCCACCTTTAACCGGCCATGGTAAGTGCCCTTTAAGCTCTCCAAAGGGTTTTTGCTGATGTGGCTCTGCGGGAATATCCGCCAGCATTTCACCCAGTGACTGCAATAAGCCTTCAATACGCCCACGGCTCGACTCAAGCTCCTGCAACGTCACCTGCTGGTGATCAATATCTTTATCCAGTCTTGCCAGCAGTGTCTTACGACTCGAGCGGTGACTGCTAAGTTCACGTTTTTTGCTTTTAGTTTTGGCCACCAGCTTTTCCAGCTCTTTGGTGGTACTCGCAATGTCCTGTTTCAGCTCCTGCTGTCGCTGAATACTGCTCATAAAAGTGTCTATTTGGTCACCACGAGCATGATTCAGGTAGTTGTAATAAACCATTGCTCGCCCCATTTCAGCAGGGTCCTTTTGATTTAATATCATTTTCAACTGTGGCTGCTGTCCCATGGCATAAGCTGAACGTATCTGCTCAGCCAGGATTTGCCGCTGTTTTTCCAGCTCCCTGGATAACCTTTTCAGTTCTTTTTGTGCCTGTTTCAGGCGTTTTTCAGATTTTTTATGCTTTCTTTGTGCATGACGTAGTGATTTAGCCGTTTTTGCAATCTTAATTTCGAGTTTTTTAAGTTCTGTACGAACGTCATCACGCTTATTTCGATTTTTATCAAGATCAGAAAGCACATTTGCTATTTTTTCCCGCAACTCATCTAAACGTGACTGATAGTCAATAACCGCCTCCGCACAGGTCTGGCTTGATGCCAGTAACAACAGGGACAATAACAGAGCTTTTAGCGTAGATTGTTTATACATATTGTTGAATCAGTTCGGTTTTTAGTGTTTACTGCCGGTACAGTTTGTCAGCTAAGACAAATTTTAATAAAAAAATACTGGATCTAAACATTTTTTTCAGTTAAAAAGTATGTATCATTTTATGGTATTTTACTAATATAAGTGTATTCAAAATCTGCGGGAAGGATAAAATGGTTGCAAATATTGAAGAAGAAACGCTTTTAATGACACGTGAAGAGGATATTGACCGTGCCTCTCGCTCTCTTAAAGCCATGTCTCACCCTTTGAGACTAAAAATACTCTGCACACTGCAGGATAAGGAAGTCAGTGTACAGGATATCGTCGATAACGTCGGCACCTCACAGAGTAATATCTCTCAACATCTCGCAATTTTGCGTGATAAGGGCATTCTTGCTTCTCGTAAAGACGCTAACCGTGTATTCTACCGCGTCGGTGATGCGCGCACCCTGCGATTGATCGGCATGATGCAGGAAGTCTTCTGCACACAACGCCTGATGGACGATTAAAAACACCAAACACTTTTCAAGTGTCGCGTGATTTGTAGTAAAATGGGCCTCTGATCATAGCCTGATCAGGGGCTTTATGGTTTAAACTGGAGTAAAAAATGGCTCAGATTATTGAGTTTGCCGGCAACCACCTGGTTCTGGTATCTGCATTGGTGGTAATCACCATCCTTATTATCAAAACTGAAATCGGCCTGAAACTTAGCAGCGTCGCACAACTCAATGCATTTGATGCCGTTCGCCTGATGAATGATGAAGACGTGGTGATTCTTGATGTACGCGAAGCGAATGAATATAGCTCTGGCCATATTCAGGATGCGATACACATTCCACTATCTGCACTTAGCAAACGCGTAAGCGAACTTGAAAAACATAAAAACAAAACCATTCTCGCTTATTGTCGCTCAGGCAGTCGCTCAAACTCAGCCTGTCGCACACTGAGCAAACAGGGTTTTGAAAAGGTCAACAACCTGTCAGGCGGCATTATGGCCTGGTCCAGCGCTAATCTGCCAACATCTAAAAAGTAAAAGTTCTATGTCACAAGCTGAAATTACTGTTTATTACTCGCCTTTTTGCCCCTATTGTGGCTGGGCCAAGCAATTGCTGGAAAGCAAGAACGTTGAATTCAATATGATCAATGTTAATGATGGGGCGGATATCCGTCAGGAAATGGAAAGCCGCTCTGGACGCACCAGTGTCCCGCAGATTTTCATCGGTGACACCCATGTTGGTGGATATGATGATATGGCCGCTATGGACGACAGGGGAGAGCTGGATCCACTTATTGCATCGGAGTAATTCATAATGCAACTGGTATGTCCTAACTGCCAGGCACTTAATCGTGTGCCCGAAAACCGGCCTGCAGGTCAGGCGAACTGTGGGAAGTGTCACCAGCCGCTATTTAGTGGACAGGCTCTTTCTGTCACCACTACACGCTTTGATCGGCTGCTTCAACATAATGAAACACCCCTGGTTGTAGACTTCTGGGCTGCCTGGTGCGGCCCCTGCAAGATGATGGCACCTGCATTTGAGCAGGCTGCAAGTCAAATTGAGCCTCGAGCCCGACTATTAAAAGTTAATACTGAGGTGGAACAGACGCTAGCTGCCCGTTATCAAATTCGCAGCATACCCACTTTAATGGTATTCTCTGCGGGCAAAGAGACGGCACGTATATCAGGGGCTCTGGACAATCACAACCTGCTGTCATGGATTAATCAAAATATATAACGAGTTAAAATATGAGCGAACAAGAGAATCAGCAACAATTTGTCATTCAAAAAATTTTCCTCAAGGATGTATCTTTTGAGTCACCCAATACACCGGGCGTATTTCAAGAAGGTGAATGGAAGCCTGAAATCAATGTACAGCTCAACACAGAGGCTAAAGTCATCAGTGAGGGTCTACATGAGGTTGCTCTGACGGTTACGGTTACTGCCAAGCAAGGTGAGAAAACGGCTTTTCTGGTTGAAGTGAAACAGTCAGGCCTGTTCCATATGTCAGGTTTCCAACAGGAGCAGCTGGGCGGCATGCTGGGTGCTTACTGCCCTGAAGTCCTTTTCCCTTACGCGCGTGAAGCCATTTCTGATCTGGTTAGCAAGGGCGGCTTTCCACAGCTATTACTGTCGCCAGTCAATTTCAATGCCCTGTATATGCAGCATCAGCAGCAGCAGGCACAACAAGCTCCTGAAACCTCTCATTAGAGCAGCCGATGTCAGACAGCAGACAAATCGCTGTACTCGGTGGTGGATCATGGGGCACTGCGCTAGCCATTCAACTCGCACGCGCACAGCAAGACGTTGTGCTCTGGGATATCAACCCGGAGCACATTGCCGAGATGCAGAAAACTCGCATCAATCAGCAATACTTGCCGGATATTACACTTCCGCCTAACCTGAAACTCAATTCACAGCTGCAACAGAGCATTGAGGATTCAAGCACACTACTACTGGCAATTCCAAGCCATGCAGTCAGGGGTTTCCTTCAGTCATGCAAACAATGGATACGCGCTGAGCAAACCATTGTCTGGGCCACTAAAGGACTGGAAGAAAACAGCGCCAAGCTGATCCATCAGATCGTTGCTGAAGAACTCCCCGATTGTACACAGACAGCTGTGGTTTCCGGACCCACTTTTGCCGGTGAAGTCGCCAGGGATCTACCAACCGCTGTCGCCGTTGCCGCCAACACAATAGAGACTGCAGAACAGGTCTCTGAGCTTCTGCACTATGGCAATTTCCGGGTTTATATTAGCGATGACATGGTGGGTGTTGAGCTAGGTGGCTCACTCAAAAACGTGCTCGCTATAGCCGCCGGTATTGCGGACGGCCTCGGCTTTGGCGCCAATACCCGCGCCGCCCTGATTACCCGAGGTTTAGCGGAGATCATGCGCCTGGGCCTGACCATGGGCGCCCAGGCTGAGACATTTATGGGCCTGGCGGGTCTGGGTGATCTGCTTCTTACCTGTACTGATAACCAGTCACGGAACCGACAAATGGGTCTGGCTCTGGCCGATGGACTGAGCATTGAAGCAGCACGAGAAAAAATTGGCCAGGCGGTTGAGGGTGTGAAAACAGCGCGTGAAGCCTGGCTACTGGCTCAGCAGTATAATGTGGATATGCCGATCATTGAACAGACCTATAAAGTGCTCTATGAAGCCAAATCACCAGAACAGGCGGTGCACGATCTATTAAATCGAGAAGCCAGAGCAGAATAAACCACACCAGACCGGAAAAGCTAAATATTCTGTGCTTTAATTTTTAGTTCTACTACCCTGAGTTTATTGGCATTAAGTTTCTAAACTTTGTAATTCAGCCTGTGCCTAACTCAATAGGCTATCAATGTAGGCAATCGTCATGCTTTTTCGTCACCTGCAATGACCGCTATTTTCAATGCTGGTTGCTCTGATTGTTTCTCTCCACTTTCCTGCATCTTATGCAGAAGACACCAAACAGCTAAATTTTGTTGTTTCG
>JBFHVQ010000018.1:0-45501 GCA_041589455.1 Gammaproteobacteria bacterium
CCTCACCACCATTATAGAGAGACCAGGTCAGTGGGATTGAAGGCTCAGCTACATTATTAACGGTATCTGTAAATGAACCTGTACCATCAGCATTGAGGACGATCGTTTCAAAGTTACCGCCACCAAAGTCTGCAACCCAGGTACCAACCACTTCTGTATTCACATCTGTGATTCCCAGAGAACCACCACAGTCATTCACTTTGGCATTGAACATATCAAAGCTATCTAACTGGCCACCTGGTGTTGTATAGAAACAGTCAACAACTGGAGTCGTTGTAGACGCACCCGAAGCCGCAGCTACAGCCGCATCGATCAACGCTGTATCCATTGCTGCCAGTACATCATTCTGAGCAATCAGGTTACTCACGAAATCATCAAGGTCACTCAACGCATCACTTGAACCTGCCGGTGCAATTGTACCCTGACGAACAACGCCTTCATGCTCTGCAAAGAAGTGATCATCAGCTGCATCTTCAGTCGGTGCGTGTGCCGCAACAATCGCATCCGGGTGATCAACAAATAGCAGCTGAACGCCATTAACCGTTGTCATTGACCAGGTGCCAGTACCGACATTGGTAAATGTACCATTTGACTCGGTGTAGTAGTTAACTGCACCACCACTCACGACTTCAAACTGAAGACCATCGCCCAACCAGCGGAAGTGACCTGGCCAACTAGTGCCATCATTCACCCAGGCTGTGGCTTCTGGCAGTTCACTTAATGCGCCATAAACTGTATTGGTATTCCAGTCGACCATGGTATTACAGTTGCCACTGGCTGTATAAGCTAGCTCAGTTGAACCACACCAGTCACTGAACCACAGGCTGTAATCACCACCATAGGTTTCAGTACCCGTTATCGCTTCAGCACCTGCACTAAAGGTGGCAGCTGGGTCGACAATACTCGCCAATGTTGTATTACCTAAGCCATTAATATAGCTGCTGATATTCTGACCTGAAATATCGGTTACTACAATATTGGAGACCGTCCAGTCGCCATATGCTTCGGAAATAGTAACCGTACCTGCGGTTTCATCATACGTGACCGGGTTTCCTGAGAAATCGGCATCGGTTACCGCTAACCAGGTACCATCTGCCTGCAGCACATAGTCTTCTATTGCACCCGAATTTACATTCGCGACCCAGGTGTGAGTACTGAAATCATAGTTATCGTACTCATCCACAGTCAGGCCATTAACCGCCTTGAATACACCAGCATCCATCCACTGATCAAACTCTTCAATTACCGCAGCTGTGTAATACAGGCCAGACTCAAACAGTGTCTGTACAACCGCAGTTGGTTCTGGTGTTGGCTCAGGCTCAGGGGCTGGCTCATCGACCACTTCCTGGTCAATGATTTCCTGTTCGATTGTTGTAGTATCTACAGTCACATCTGCAGTGGTCGCAACCAGCTCAGCATCGTATGTATTTGTCGCTACTGCATCATCGATTGCCGCATCAATCGCAGTCAGTTCAGCTATTACTGCAGCAACAATGGTATTGATTAATGAGTCAAGATCCGTGGATGCATCGAAGGTAATGGTTGTATCGTTTGCTACCAGCTCGATATTATCGGCAATATGAATTGCAGTAACCTGTGCCACCTGGTGCATATTGGTATATGCCGCCTGATTAGGATCAGTATCATCATTGGATGCTGCTACATAGTCTTCAAACAGTGATACAGCTGTTGGGTCCTGACCCATTTCAGCCAGAATCTGTGCTTCAATCACATCGGGGTCACCGCCGTTATTGGCATCTATCTGACCCTGAACCATGGTGGTTAACGGGCTAACAAATGCGCCACGACCAGCTGGTGCAGACAGTGTATAAGGCTTGGTTACATTGGAGCCTGTATCTTCATCGATGGTGTCCGTAGTAACAGTAACAACGACTGGGTAGGCATCGATCTGCGCCTGAGTTGCGTCCAGAGAGTAAGCTCCACCGGCACCTGAAGTCGTTGACGGTTCACCATCATCACACACCAGGTTGTCATTTAGGTCCAGACAGACCGTCGCATTGCTCAGGTAACCATCCGCTACTTTACCCGACAGGGTTGTCGTTACAGATTGCTGGGCTGCAGGTGTTGAATCATCACCACCGCCACCGCCACAGGCAGAAAGGCCTAACGCTGAAGCGATTGCCAAAGGCAATACTCCATATTTCATCATACGTTGTTTGATAACCATCGGTATGTTTACTCCGTTGTTAAAAGGACATGTTAACTGAGCTCTGACACTCAAAAAAAGTCTGATAGAGCTAAACTGACACATCCTGCACTTACTGACAAATGAGAAACAATACCAATTTAATAAGCTCTATTGTTATTACCGTTATTTTACGAACTTTGCACCGGACATTATACTAGCAAAAAAATAACCTCAAAAAATCACCAGTTTAGGTGGTTGAATTTTTACTTGAAATATTATAGTGCTAACGACTTAAACTCAAGCCTTCTGCTTTTTCTCTAACTCAGTTGCTATTATCTACTTTACGTGAAATTTACTGCAATACGTGGATATTTATTAAATCGGCATAAGCCTCGCGGCATGACAATTGGTATTTATAAACCGATAACCGGCCAGAACTTTTATCCACTGCACGCACAGTTTTATAGCATTTCAACAACCCAGCGCGCCACCATTCCTGATGCATGAGCGCACTGTATGCCTCTGTCCTTACTGAACTGTGAATATTGATCCGCGTCCCACATATCATAGGTTTTACCGGTAAACTGTTGTTGAAGCTGCTGGCAGGTAACCCCCTTGAACTCTTCCCTGAATTTGTCCACCAGCTCTTTGCCCTTGGTAAAGTTCAGGATCGCTTTACCTTTATTTAGTTTATCTCGGTCTCTGCCACGTTTAGCACTCAGGGCAATCAGGCCACCGGCTAATGCACCACAGGTGCCTTCCCCCATCAAACCACCGCCACCTGACAAGCCATGACTGGCCTTTATGGTTTTATCATCAATAATACCGACCGCTTCCTGTACAGCACTGAGTACACATTGCGGGCAACACCCGTAATCGATTTCATAACATACTGCGTTTTCATAAACCTCATCTGCTAAAGCGGCCTTATCTTCTGCATTCATTATTATGCCCTCCAGATTCATAACAATTATTAGCATATGCTTATATATATCTGATTGATATATCTCAAGATTTTACTTATGAGAGAATATTAATCGGCAAGATATTAATTGAAGATTGTTAAATAAATCATTGTTTTTATAAAATATATAGCTTTGATATTAATAAATTACATTAATTCTAATCATCAGTCGTCTACGACTATATCGTCGCGCAAGTCGATTACTGATAAGAAATACGGAATATGTATTGCAATATCCTTATATTTTTAAGGTTGAATATAGATAAAAAAACACTAGAATTTCTGCTGCTATAAATTTCCCCCCTATTCGAAAAGAGAGATTAACACTATGGATTCAACTGTAATATTCACCATCGTCTGTGTAATTGGTAGCGTTGCTGTAATGGCGACATTAGGTTATCGAATCACTCGACTGATGAAAACATGTGATTCATCGAATCTGTAAACACTGACTCAAAAGTGAAATATTCATGAGGTTCTAACGCCTCAGCTGAGTATGCTAAAAAAGCCCCAGGTATTACACTTTTGGGGCTTTTTATTTGACTGGAATTTGTATCCCTGTTTAGGGTTTTCGTACTTATTATGTTTACTAGACACTCCCATAGATTTATACCTAATTGAGAGTCTTGAGCTTCAACTTATCAAGTTGGTCTTAAGCGCTGGTTTTATAGTTGCTGTGACTATTGTTTGATTTTGTACTGTGAGCTACTTTCTCATTAGCATGAGATAAAATTATTTCCATTTTGAGTAGCTGTTATGCGTGGCGAGTCCTGATATTCCTCACGAGCCCTGTTCTAACTACTTACCGTCATCCCCGAATGCTTTTGTCAGGGACCCAGCTGTTTGTTATCAAGTCCATCGTGACATTAGTGCCAGGCATCTTTTATTTCGCCTTTATGGCGACCTACTTTCTTGTCTATTGCAACAAGAAAGTAGGCAAAGAAGTACCACTCCCGATAGCCTTAGCCATACCCCTGTATACAGCAACAGGGGTCCCCGAAAATTATGCAGAGGGTCTAATTGTTTATTGGCCTCATTATCTTCGTGCCCGGGTCGAGCAGATGCACCTTCCAGGCTTACAGCCCTCAAAATCACATCCCTGTGATTTTGCCCCTGCAGGTATACAATTTTCAGCAAGGCCAAGGGGAACCTGCTACAAGCTGGTAAATATCTTATTTCTTTTCAGTATTCTCATCGCTTTAATTTTTTCTGTCGTGAAATAGCAGGGCCTTCTATAAGTTCCCCCTTATCGCTTGCCAGACAGGCTTTTTAAGCAGGAGCGATTTCACAGGGATGTGAAATCGAGGTCTGCTGAGACTGATGGCGATTAATGTATTTGGAACAAATAAAAACAGGCTCTGCCTGGCCCAGAGGGTGAGCCAGAGGGAAGAAGCTCATAATCAGTACGACCCGGTAACGATGACATTAAAACAACAGCATGTATGCAAAATAAAGATGTGACTAAACCTGTCAGGGAACACTCATTGCTTTTTATGAGGGCAAGCGGTAATAAGCGTTGTGTGCCGCGTACTTTCTATTGCGTGTCCTCTACACACGCAAGTACGGGTGGCATTTTCTTGCCTACTTCTTTGTTGCTATAGACAATGAAGAAGGTTGCCATAAAGTCAAAAACATCAGGCACTAAATTCACTATAAGCGTAGAATAAAAAGACGCGTTCTCCAACACATTCAGAGAAAGGTGATGCTATTAGAACAGAAACCATAGAACTGGAAGAGAATAAAGCTATCAAAAACGAACTTATACAGGGTTATTCCTGGATCAGGGAAGATAAAACCCAGTTATCGCACAATCCCACGTTCAGAATTATTAATAAAATCAGCAAGCATCTTTACTTCTGGGTATTTGGCTATTAAATCACTGGCTTCCTGCATTGCTTCAGCCCGTGGTTTCTTCGAACGAATCAGCATTTTATAAGCATTAACAATCGCACGAATAACTTCGTCATTATAACCATGGCGTTTGAGGCCTACTTTATTTATACCACCGGCCTTACCATAACTACTGGCTACGACTACATATGGAGGAACATCCTGATTAATAATTGATCCCATGCTGGTGAAACAATGTGAGCCAATTTTTGAAAACTGATGCACAAGAGTAAATCCACCCAATATGGCATGCTCGCCAACTTCTACATGTCCTGCACAGGAGGCAGAATTAGCAAAAATATTATGGTCGCCGATTAGACAATCATGAGCGATATGAACACCTGCCATTAACAGATTATTATTACCCAAACGGGTAATTCCACCACCATCAACTGTACCCCGTGACATGGTAACATTTTCACGTATGGTATTAGTATCGCCTATTTCTAGCAGAGTCGATTCATCGTTATATTTAAGATCCTGGGGATCACCACCAAGCGATGCAAAAGAATATATTTTATTATGTTTGCCAATAGTACAGGGACCATTAATCACTACATGAGGTGCGATCCAGGTACCTTCATCAATTTCTACATTAGCACCAATGATACTATATGCGCCAATCTCTACACTGGATGCGATCTTGGCTGTCTCATCGATTATTGCAGTCTGATGTATCACCTCAGGCTCCCTATACTAAAAAATCTACTCTGCTAACTTATCTAGCTATTATTCTGGCTTATCAGTAGCTGCACACATAATTGTCGCACTAGCAGCTAATTCATCACCCACCATAGCTTTACAGTCAAATTTCCAGATTGAGCGTGAACGCTTAAGAAGCTCAACCTTGAGCGTTAACACATCACCCGGTACTACCTGCCTCTTAAAACGAGCACCATCAATACCAACAAACAGATACAACTGATCTTCACTAGGATCATCATCCATTGTCTTAAAACCAAGTAAGCCCGTGGCCTGAGCCAGTGCTTCCATAATTAACACACCTGGCATTACAGGGTAATCAGGAAAATGCCCCTGGAAAAATGGTTCGTTGATCGTCACATTTTTAACAGCTGTCAGGTGCTTACCAGCTTCATAATCAACCACCTTATCGACAAGTAGAAAGGGGTAACGATGTGCTAGAAATTTCTTAATTTCGCCAATATTCATTGTGTTCACAAAACACCTCAACTTTTATCTTCAATTTTTTTTTCAAGCTGGCGAATACGTCGCGCCAATTCATCCAGTTGTCTAAATCTAGCACTATTTTTGCGCCAGGTACGTGTATCATCAATAGGCGTATTAGATGAATATGAACCTGCTACTGTTAGTGACTTAGAAACCAGTGACATGGCCGTGACTATAACATTATCAGCAATCTCAATATGATCTTTTACGCCCGTCATACCACCAAATATACAGTTCTTACCTATTTTAGTGCTACCTGCTATACCAACACCTCTGGACATAATGGTGTTTTCTCCAACTACAACATTATGAGCAATTTGCACATGATTATCCAGCTTTACACCATCCGCGACTACAGTATCATTAAGAGCCCCTCTATCAACGACTGAGCAGGCACCTATTTCAACTTTATTACCAATAACAGCCCTACCAACCTGAGGTATTTTTAACCACTCGCCTTTATCATGCTCAAAACCAAATCCATCAGCCCCGATGACAGTAGATGAATGAATAATGCACTCATCACCAATAACACAGTCATGATAGACCGTCACATTAGCATAGAGCTGAGTGTCTCGACCAATTATACTGTTCTTACCAATCACACAGCCCTCAGATATAACCGTGTTTTCACCTATAACAGCACCACTTTGTATTACAGCCTTCGCAGCAATAGTCGCAGAAGGATCTACAGTTGCGTCTGTAGCGACGATGGCAGATGCGTGTATACCTGGCTGATACTTACAGGCAGGATAGAATACACTCAGTAATTTTGCATAACTTGCTCGAGGGTTATCTACAATAATCGAAGCAACCGGGGAAATTTCAACTAAGTCATGCTTGAGAATAACCGCACTTGCACTCGTTTCTTTAAGCTGCTGTATATATTTAGGACTATTTACAAAGCAGATATCACCCTGTTTTGCCGCCTCTATTGAAGCGATCGCCTTGATTTCAACAGCAGGATCACCCACCAGTTGAGCATCTAACAAATCCGCAATTTGCTGTACGGTATAGATCATAGTCAAGTTAGTTTAGTTAGCTTTTTTATTAACCCTGGATAGAATATCATCGGTAATATCGAGTTTAGAAGATACATACATGACGCCCTCATTAACAATGAGATCAAACTTCTTGTCTTCTGCGTAACCTTTAGTGACTTCAAATACAATTTGTCTAAAGTCAGTCATTTCACGATTACGTACTTCCTGAAGTTCTTTCTCAAGCGCCATACCCTTAGTACGATATTCTGCAACCATGTCCTGAAGCTTTGTCTTAGATTTAGTTAATTTACTTTCTGACATCAAAAGCTCATTAGTTTTAATTTCTTTTTCCAGAGCCTTGATATCAACGACTAGCTTTTCTAATTCATTTTTTGGCCCACTAAATTTATCTTCAATCATTTTGTCGATACCTTTAGCTTTTGCATACTCATTAAACAATCGAGTCACATTCACAAAACCGATTTTTTCTGCACTGACTGCCAATGGCACTGCCGTTACAGAAAACAAAGTTAACGCCAATAATAATTTCTTCATTTATACTTCTCCTAGAAAAATGATCCAATACTAAACTGGAATGATTGAGTATCATCACCCGCCTGCTTATCCAGAGGTTGTGCCCAGCTAAACCTGAGTGGACCTATTGGCGCAAGCCAGACAAATGACACACCAACAGAACTTCTTAATTCACTCGATTTAAAGCCACCATCAAAGCCATTCTCTGCAACGTCATCCCTTAGGAATACATTACCAATATCATAAAACGCACTAAAGCGAACCGTGCTAGGCGGCTTCTCTACAAAAGGCACAGGAAAGATAAGTTCTGCACTGGCAACCGTTCTAAGGTCGCCACCAATAGGCTCGCCTGCGGCGTCACCTGACAAAGATTTCGGCCCTAAAGAATTGGAGTCAAATCCTCGAACGGTTCTTAGGCCACCGGCATAAAACCTTTCATAAAAAGGATAAAACTCAGTATCACTGTAACCATCACCATATGCAAGATCAGTTCGAACCAGTGCGGTCAGTGCCTTAGTGACAGGAAAGTAAAACTTATTTCGATATGTCAGTTTATAATACTGAAGATCACTTCCTGGTGCAGTCATATCTAATGCGACAGACTGCTGATTGCCACGGGTAGCAAAAACCGTGCGATTTCGCGTATCATGAACAAAACTTGCGAGCAGAGTATACGAAGAAACATCTGCCTCATAGTCTTCACCATCAATAACCGTCTCGCCATTTCCATAGGCAGATAGAAAGTCCAGAACATCCTGAGTGACTACCGTTGTACCACGAATTATTTCTGTTACTTCATAACCGATACCGACTCTTATACGATCAAATTCCGAGAGCGGTATACCAAATGCAATATTTGCACCATAGGAGTTCTGCAGATAGTTGATAACATCTTCTTCTGAGGCATCTCTTTCACGGTAAGAAAAAGCCAGTGTGCGACTAATGCCATCAATTGTGTAATATGGATCAGTAAATGAAACACTATATATCTGATTTGCTTTATCATTACTAAAGTTAAGATCCAGCTTTTCTCCAGTACCATTCAGATTCTCCATGGTTAATCCCATATTAAAAACAAAGCCTTGGTTTTGAGAAAAACCCGCGCCGATATTAAAACTACCTGTTAATCGTTCACTAACAGATATATCTACATCAACTAAATCATCCGTACCTGGGACTGGTATAGTTTTTAAATTCACTTCTTCTATATATGGTAAGCGCTGCAGGCGTATCTTGGATCTATCCAGCTTGCTATTTGAAAGCTCTCCACCCTCCATCAAACGCATTTCCCTTCTTAGAACCTCATCCTGCGTTTTATAATTACCCGAAAAATTAATACGCCTTACATACACCTTACTTCCTGGGCTTATTAAATATGTTAAATTTACACTTTTATTATCATCATCAATCTCTGGCAACACTTTAATTTTGGCGAAAGCATAGCCTTCATTGCCATACATTCTTTTAATTAAATCCTGACTTTCTACCATTTTACTACGTGAAAATGTTTCGCCTTTCTCCAGTAGAACCAATTTAAATAAGTCACTCTCTTCAAACTTTAGATCACCTGAAAACAAAGTACTACCAACTGAATACTTATCGCCTTCAGTAACATTCATGGTTATGTAAATATCTTTCCTATCAGGAGTAATTGTTACCTGCGTCGAATCAACAGAAAATTTCACATAGCCTCTATCCTGATAATACGACCTGATAGTTTCTTCATCGGCAGCAAGTTTAGGCTTAGCATACTCATCACTACTACTAAACCAGTCAAAGAATCCTGGCACACCTAACTGAAGTTCAGACAGTAGAGTATCGTCGTCATAAACTTCATTACCAACAATATTAACCTGCTTGATACGCGCCACAACACCTTCTGATATATCTATTTCTATATCAACTCGATTTCGCTCAAGCTCTGTAACTTTGGTATCAATTTTCACAGCATATTTACCACGACTGTAATAGGCTTGCTGTTTAAGACCGATTTCGATTTTATCAAGAGCAGAAGGATTGAAAACACGCCCTTTTGATATCCCGATATTCTCCAGCACTTCCTCTAGCTGTTCATCTTCAATATCACTATTACCATCAAAAGTAACGCTAGCTATAGCTGGACGCTCATGCACTTCAACAATTAGCGTATCATCATCGCGGTACAGTTTAATATCTTTGAAAAAACCAGTTTTATACAACTCTTGCAAGACATACGAGGATTGCGAATAATCAAAAACATCCCCAATTTTGAGCGGAAGATAATTTAAAAGAGTTCCATCTGGAATTTTTTCCAGACCCTGTAATTTAATATCATCAATGACAAAATCATCATTCGCAAATGATGGATAATTCAGAAGAAATAGCAGACTAAATATAAAAAAACTACGCAATGTCTATAACCTGTATATTTATCAATTAATTAAACGCTGAATATCATTAAAGATAGCCAGACTCATCAACAGGAACAGCAAGGTCAGGCCGATTTGCTGCCCCATTTCTTCAAACTTCTGAGATACAGGTGAACCTTTAACTATCTCAATCAGGTAATACATTAAGTGCCCGCCATCAAGCATAGGAACTGGCAACAGATTTAACACCCCAAGACTAACTGAAATCATCGCCAGAAATTTGATATACATTAGTATACCGATACTGGCTGTTATTCCGGCATATTGAGCAATGGTTATGGGCCCCGAAATATTCTCTAGTGCTGCCTGTCCTATTAACATCTTACCGAGAACTTTTAGTGTCAGCAGTGAAAAAGTTACCGTTTCATCAACAGCCCTGATTATCGCTTCAAATGAAGTATACTCTACTCGAGTTTTAGTCTGATTTATGAGTTCTTCAGGTACATCTGGATAAGCGCCCATAAATCCTACTAATTTATCTCCCTGCGTCTTTTCACCTGGTGTCAGTTCAATATCAATCAACTCACCTTCACGCACAATAGACAGATCTAGCGGTTGCCCCGGACTACCCTGTATAACGCCCACCAACTGTTGCCAGTTAGCAATCTGCTTTTCATTGATACTCTGAATCAGATCACCTTTAACGATTCCAGCTGAAGCAGCAGCAGAGCCATCGACAACACCACCTATTTTGGCCGGTAATTCTGGCTTCCAGAGATCAAAACCAAGTAGTTTGGTAATATCCTGTTTTTCGTTAAGGACATGTAATTCGCCAATATCAAGGTGACGCTCAGTTTCATATAGATCAACAGTTCTAACAGTAATCGGTATCTGTCCTCCAGACATTCCGTAGTCTATTAGTGACAATCTGAAATCATTCCATGTTTGTACGGTATTATCACCCACATTAATAATTTCATCCTGCGCTTCGAAGCCCGCATGGTGAGCGGGTGAATCGATCTCAGGAATATCGATAACCGGCTTAATCCCTTCTTCACCATTAACAAAGAAAATAAAGTAAAAAAACACCGCCAGAATAAAATTAAAAATAGGGCCTGCCGCCACGATAGCAAAGCGCTTTGATACCGGCTGGTTGTTAAATGCTCGATGTTTAAGACTATCTTCAACCGGCGCTTCTCTCTCGTCCAGCATTTTAACAAAACCACCTAATGGAATGGCCGCAATAACAAACTCGATAAGGTCTTCGCCTTTCCTGCGTTTCCAGATAAACAGCGGTTTACCAAACCCTACTGAAAATCTGAGTACTTTTACATTAAGCATACGTGCAACCCAGTAGTGGCCAAATTCATGAAACGCCACTAACACACCAATTGCAATGATAAAGAAGAGGATATTATGGAGAATCCCGGCTGATTCCATTACTTAATCCCCAGCTTACTGACCCACTCAGAAGCATGTTGTCTGGCAACAGTATCTGCTTCAAGTATGTTATCCAGACTACTTGCACCTGGATCTGGGCAATCATGTAATGTTTTTTCTATCACGTTTGCAATATCAGTAAATTTAAGTTGTTTGTTAAGAAATGACTCTACAGCCACTTCATTTGCCGCATTTAGAATTGCTGTTGCCGCACCGCCCATAGAAAGAGAATCATATGCCATTTTCAGGCAGGGAAAGCGTGCAAAATCAGGTTTTTCAAACTCCAGTTTTGCGACCTCAAATATATCCAAAGGTTCAACACCTGAGAGCATTCTTTCAGGCCATTGCATAGCATGAGCGATGGGGGTACGCATATCTGGGTTACCCATTTGCGCCAGTACTGAGCCATCTGTATAACTAACCATTGAATGTATCACGCTCTGTGGATGAATAACGACCTGAATCATTGAGGCATCGGTATTAAACAGCCAGCAGGCTTCGATCACTTCCAGCCCCTTGTTCATCATCGTGGCAGAGTCCACCGATATTTTCTGCCCCATAACCCAGTTTGGGTGTGCCACAGCTTCTTCAGGGGTAACGTCATGCAGAGTATCCAGTTCTCGTGTCCTGAACGGACCACCACTCGCAGTCAGCAGTATTTTATTAACCCCTGATTCTTCTAGGCCTCTGGAGAAATGCTCTGGCATGCATTGAAAAATAGCATTATGCTCTGAGTCGATTGGTAGCAGTTCGGCATTGTGCTGTTTAACTTCGCTTATAAACAAGTCACCTGACATCACCAGGGATTCTTTATTAGCAAGTAATATACGTTTACCTGATCTCGCAGCCGCCAGTGTTGGTAGCAATCCGGCCGCCCCGACGATAGCCGCCATGACCTGATGTACCTGATCCAGACTCGCAACATACTCCAGAGACTCAAGTCCACTCAGGACCTTTGTATCCAGTGCGTTTTCTGTAACACCTTTCTGTAGCCTATCTGCCGCTTCGGTATCGACCATAACAGCATAAGCTGGATTAAATGCAATGCACTGTTGCAACAACTTTTCATCTGACTGGTTTGCTGTTAATGCAACCACTTCAAATTTATCAGGATGCTGACTGATGACATCCAGCGTATTAACACCAATAGTGCCTGTAGCACCAAGGACACATATACCCTGCTTAGACATTAAATATTACCAGGCTTAGAAATAAAGCAAAAAATGGTGCCGATGAAGTTACACTGTCAATTCTATCCAGTACACCTCCATGACCAGGTAAAATTCTGCCAGTATCCTTCAGACCTGTTTCACGTTTTAACAAACTGATAAAGAGATCACCCGCTACGGAAACAAATGTTGCAAGCACTGAAATGATTAATAACATCAATATATCGATAACCTGCAGATCAAAATACATGCCAGCCGCATAGCTATAGACTGATGTTGCAAATACTGCACCATATAACCCTTCTCTGGTCTTACCCGGACTTAATGCAGGCGCCAACTTTACCTTGCCGAACTTTTTACCCGCAAAATAGGCACCACTATCCGCCACCCAGACAAAGCTCAGGCAAAAGAACAACCAGCCAGTACCCTGCTCACGTAGATGCATTAATGCAAGCACAGGGGGAATAAGAACAACAAAGCCTATAACAAGTTTAGCAATAGATACTTCAGTTGATTGTTGTCGAGGACCTTTAACAAACATTATATAGGTAGCAACAAACCAGAAGATAACCGTTAATGCCAGTATGGAATGCAGCAGCTGACTCTGATGTGCAAACTGATTTAGGAAATAAATACCCACAAGTACAATCAAAGCATAAACAGCTCGTAACAATGGGTTAGTAACACCACTTAGACGCGCCCATTCCCATGCGCCAATCGATAATACGAAAAGTAATGCATAAAAAATTACTTCAGCAGGCTGTGTTAACAAACCCCAGACAACTAAAGCTATTAGTGGAATAGCAGTTAAAATACGTTGTTTAAGCATCTATATGGCCCACCTATGCAGGCTTTGTCTGTTCAACTTGATCACCTGTTTGACCAAAACGTCTCTGCCGACCATTAAACCAGTCGATTGCCGCTACAAATTCCTGCTCATCAAAATCCGGCCATAATACATCAGTAAAATAAAGTTCTGTATAAGCTAACTGCCAGATAAGAAAATTACTAATTCGTTGTTCGCCACCAGTACGTATAAATAGATCAGGATCTGGAAGATCACTAAGACAGACATATTGGTCTAGCAACTCAGCATCAATTTGATCCGTAGTAAGATCACCCTTTTCTATAGCACTTAATATATTCTTACAGGCAGTCGCAATATCCCAACGCCCACCATAATTAACCGCTATATTTAGCTGTAAACCATCATTGTGTTTCGTAAGCTGTGTCGCTTCATTAATCTTGCTTTGCAGCTTGTCTGAAAATGCAGAGCACTCACCAATAAAACGCATACGCACATTTTGCTCATGTAGCTTCTTTACTTCAGACTGCAAGGTCGACACGAAAAGTTCCATCAAGCTGGAAACTTCCTGCTCTGGTCGTTTCCAGTTCTCACTACTAAATGCAAATAGAGTCAGCGCCTTTACACCATCTCTAACGCAAAGTTCTACCAGTTTGCGCGTTGACTTAACACCCATACTATGACCGGTTGTTCTAGGCAATAGCCTTTTCTTAGCCCAACGGCCATTCCCGTCCATTACAACAACTATATGCTGCGGCACTGCTGAACTGCTTTTATCCTTACTTTTGAAAGATGTAATAGGCATACAAATTCAAACCGAATAAAACGGTTAGATCTCCATCATTTCTTTTTCTTTTGCTTCTAGTAACTTGTCAATTTCAGCAACATATTTATCTGTAAGCTTCTGAATACCCTCTTCAGCTTTACGACTTTCATCTTCTGAAATCTCTTTTTCTTTAAGCAGGTCCTTAAAGTCGCCATTCGCATCACGACGGATATTTCTAACTGCAACTTTTGCTGACTCACCTTCTCCCTTGACCACCCGAACAAGATCACGTCTTCGCTCCTCTGTCAGAGGAGGCATAGGTACTCGAATAACCGTGCCAGCTGTCGCAGGATTCAAGCCAAGATCAGCCGTCATGATTGCTTTTTCAATTGCCTGTACCATTGGCTTTTCCCAAGGGGTAACAGCCAGGGTTCTTGAGTCTTCAGCAACAACATTTGCAACCTGCTTAATCGGCGTTGGACTACCGTAATAATCGACCATAACATGATCTAGTAAACTGGGATGCGCTCTACCCGTACGAATTTTAGTTAATTCAGTTTTTAGAGACTCAACGCTTTTCTGCATTCTGGACTCTGCGTCCTGTGTAATCTCATCAATCATCTAAATCTCCAACACAATTTTTTTTAACATTATCATTTAGCAGGAACTACTGATGTACCCACATTGGCATCCAGCACTGCTTTTACAAGATCGCCCGGGTTATTCAGATTAAATATTCTTAGCGGCATATTCTGCTCTTTACATAAAACAATTGCTGTCGCATCCATCACGGCGAGATTGTTGTGCAGCACATCATCATAACTCAACGAAGCATAACGCTTGGCTTGCGGATTTTTCATTGGATCAGAATCATAAACGCCATCAACTTTCGTCGCCTTCATCAGTACATCTGCATTAATTTCAATTGCTCTTAAACTGCCTGCACTATCCGTGGTAAAGAATGGGTTACCCGTGCCTGCACCAAAAATAACTACGCGGCCTTTCTCAAGGTGCCTTATTGCACGGCGACGCACATAGTCTTCACACACCTGGTGAATACTTAATGCAGACATAACACGAGCACTTAAGCCCACTCTTTCAGTCGCATCCTGTAAAGCAAGGCAATTCATCACTGTTGCTAGCATGCCCATATGATCACCGGTCACTCTATCCATGCCGGCATCAGCAAGCCCTTTACCACGAAATATATTACCCGCACCAATAACAACCCCTACCTCAACGCCAAGATCAATAACCTCTTTGATCTCTTCAGCAACGCGGTTAAGAATATCAGGGTCAATACCAGACTCCTGTGATCCCATAAGTGCTTCTCCGCTTAACTTAAGCAGAATACGTTTATAAATGGGGTTAGATTCGCTCATAATCTGTCATTGCTCTAATAGTTATATAATTATTGTTCGCACGCGGGATAGTAGAAAGCCAGTAAAATGTTTAGCAGCTTTAATCTGCACAGCACTTCAGAGTACGACACATCCGAAGAAAAAGCTTAAAACTGTTCCTGCATTTTAAAATACTATACATACATGTACACACATTAAAAATTGCTCCTGCAATTTTAAGATACTATACATCCATGTACATAAAAAACCGGGAATCAATCCCGGTTTTTTTTATTCAAGTCCTGATCAATACAAAACTGCCTTAGCTAGCATTAACCTGAGCCATAACTTCATCAGCGAAGTTTTCCTGCTTCTTCTCGATACCTTCACCGACTTCAAAGCGATTAAAGCTCTTAACATTAGCATCTTTAGACTTCAGCAGTTTTTCCACTGTCTGATCCGGGTCCTTAACAAAAGGCTGTCCAACCAGTGTAATTTCTGCCAGATACTTACGGATACGACCTGAAATCATCTTTTCGATGATATCATCTGGCTTTCCGCTTTCTTTAGCCTGTGCAATCAGAATTTCCTTTTCCTTATTCAGCATTTCTTCTGGCACTTCAGACTCATTAACACATACCGGGTTACTTGCAGCGATATGCATTGCTACGTCTTTGATCAGTTCCTGGTCATCTTTGTCCATTTCAACCAGTACACCCATACGTACACCGTGCGAGTAAGAACCAAAGGCGCCATCAGTTGATTTACGAGTAAAACGACGAACCTGAATATTCTCACCAATTTTGGCAACCATTTCCTGGCGAATTTCTTCAATCGACTTACCACCATCTTCCAGTGGCATCGCAACCAGGGCTTCAATGTCCGCTGGAGAATCTTTCAGAATGCGCTGAGCCACTGCGTTTGTGAATGCTTTAAAGTCATCACCACCCGATACGAAATCAGTTTCACAGTTAACTTCAACGATTGCAGCCTCTTTCTTGTCATCAGACAGTGCGATTGCAACCAGGCCCTCTGCCGCAGTACGACCAGCCTTTTTGTCAGCCTTTGCCAAGCCAGACTTACGCATATCTTCAACGGCTTTTTCCATATCGCCACCAGCTTCCTGCAGCGCTTTTTTACATTCCATCATGCCTGAGCCAGTACGCTCACGCAGTTCTTTAACCATTGCAGCTGTAATTTGCATAGTATTTACCTCAATAAATAGTAATCAGTAGAAAAAGCCGGCTTATTTGCCTTCAGCATCCGCTGGCGCTTCTTCAGTCTTTGCAGCTGCTTTCTTCTTAGGTGCTGCTTTCTTCTTAGGCGCTGCTTTCTTAGGCGCTTCCGCCTCTGCACCTTCAGATGTAGCGATATTTAGAGAAGCTGCTTTACCTTCGATGATCGAATCCGCAACCGCTTCGATATACAGCTTTATTGAGCGAATCGCGTCATCATTACCAGGAACAACATAATCAATATTATCTGGAGAGTTGTTTGTATCAACCACACCTACGACTGGAATACCCAGAACATTTGCTTCGTGTACGGCAATCTTCTCATTACCTGTATCAACAACGAAAATGCAGTCTGGAAGACCTGGCATATCTTTGATACCGCCCAGAGTTTTTTCCAGTTTTTCCATTTCGCGCGTCATGTTCAGCGCTTCTTTCTTGATCATGCGATCGAAAGTACCGTCTGTAGACATGGTTTCCAGCTCTTTAAGACGACGAATCGACTGACGAACTGTATTAAAGTTAGTTAACATGCCACCTAACCAACGGTGGTTTACGTAAGGCATACCACAGCGATCAGCTTCTTCACGAATCGCATTGCGAGCTGCGCGTTTGGTACCTACAAATAGAACTTTGCCATTGGATGCAGCAATCTTGCTGATTGCATTCAACGCGTCGTTGAACATTGGCAGTGTTTTTTCAAGATTGATGATATGAATCTTGTTACGGTCTCCAAAGATGTACTCTGCCATCTTAGGGTTCCAGAAACGGGTCTGATGTCCGAAATGAACACCAGCTTCCAGCATTTGACGCATGGTCACTTTAGCCATAATTAACTCCTGATCGGGTTAGGCCTCCACATATCCCCAGCAACAACCCCAACAGTAAAAATCTGCTAAGAGGCACCCAGTTACAGGGTAGCGATATGTGTGCGTATTTAAAGAAAATCGTAATTACCCGATCCATTATTGAACCGAGCGGCGGCTTTATACCATATCTGGATAGAATTAACAATAAAAAGTGATTTTTTTGCGATTACACGGGATGGCTAAGTTCTCGAAAAATAAGGAATTCTTGAAAAATCCGAGCAAATCAGGCCTAATTCCAGAAATTATTTACCGGGCTCGGCTTTACAGGTACGTGGTTGCCTGTCCAGAATACCAAGCAGGGCCACAGACACAAAAGCAGAAATACATGAGCATACACATTAAGACAGCAGAAGAAATCGAGAAAATGCGGGTCGCAGGTCGACTTGCTGCTGAAGTACTGGAAATGATTGAACCCCATGTTGTAGCAGGCATAACAACTGAGGAACTCGATCAAATCTGTCACGATTATATCGTCAATGAACAAAAGGCAATTCCGGCCCCGCTCAACTATCACGGCTTCCCAAAATCAATTTGTACCACGCTTAACCACCAAGTATGTCACGGCATACCCAGTGATAAAAAACTGAAAACCGGTGACATTATCAATATCGACATCACTGTCATCAAAGATGAGTTTCACGGCGACACCAGTAAAATGTTCTATATTGGTGAGCCTAGCATCAAGGCCCGACGTGTTACCGAGATTTCTCGCGAATGTATGATAGAAGGTATAAAGCTGGTAAAACCTGGCACCAAGCTCGGCGACATAGGCGCTGTCATTCAGGAATATGCCGAATCTCGTGGGCTTTCTGTGGTTCGAGAATACTGTGGTCACGGCATTGGCCGTGGTTTCCATGAAGACCCCCAGGTCATGCACTATGGCAAGGCCGGCACGGGCGTCACACTGGAACAGGGAATGACCTTCACCATCGAACCGATGATCAATGTCGGCAAGCGTCATGTAAAACTACTTAAAGACAACTGGACGGTTGTCACTAAGGATCATAGCCTGTCAGCCCAGTGGGAACACACTATACTAGTCACTGCTGATGGCTATGAAATCCTCACCTTACGTAAGGACGAAACCATTTAAGAGAGTGGTCACTGGCCACTCACAACCTCCACACACAATCTGAAGAGCGCTCTGATTCCATTATGGCTGATGTATATCTGAATTCCGTCTGTATTTTTCAGGACGATATCTTTGTTGAACAACTCCAGAACCAGCCAGAGCAGCTGCTAAGCCTGCTCAAGAGCACTCTGCATACCGGCCACGAAACGATTAAAGAGACATTCTACGCAGGAGCCGACACGCTAGAAACTGTCAATACACGGGCCCACTTTATCGACGAAGTACTGAATAACCTGTTCAACCATTTCTTTGCAGACTGTGACCAGCCCATATCGTTAATAGCTGTGGGTGGCTACGGACGCACTGAATTACACCCGGCTTCAGATATAGACATTATGCTGCTTCTCAGAGAACAGGAGTCCGATTTCACCAAACAGAAGCTGGAACAGTTTCTAATGCTACTCTGGGATAGCAAACTGGAGGTTGGCCATAGCGTACGGACGCTGGACGAATGCATTGAAGAAGCTACCAATGACATCACTGTCATTACTAACCTGATGGAATCACGCTTGATAAGCGGTGACCTTAGCCTTTTTAATGAAATGCAAACACTCACTGCCCCTGACAAGATCTGGGACAGTAAGTCATTTTTCCAGGCGAAACTTGATGAGCAAACCCAACGGCACCGTAAATTTGGCGACACGGCTTATAACCTGGAACCAAATTTAAAGGAAAACCCAGGCGGCTTACGTGACCTGCAAATGATAGGCTGGGTGGCAAACCGGCACTTCGGTACACGTATACTTAAAAAACTTGTGAATCATGACTTTTTAACCCAGAGCGAATTTGAATCCTTACGTGACTGTCAGACCTATCTCTGGAAGATACGCATACACCTTCACTACCTCACCGGTAAGCACGAAGACCGCTTGCTATTTGACCTACAACGCCAGCTGGCAGAAGAGTTTGGCTATGAAGATGGTGCTAACAACCTGGCGATTGAACAGTTCATGCAAAAGTACTACCGCACTGTGCTTGAACTAGAGCGACTGAATGAGCTGCTACTACAACTGTTTCGCCAGGAAATCCTCTATGCAGAACAGAAACAGGAACCGACAGAAATTAACCGCCGCTTTCATGTGGTGAATCATTATATTACCGCGACCAGCCCGTCTATTTTCAAGGAACACCCCACGGCTTTGCTGGAAATATTTCTGATTCTGGAATTACACCCTGAAATTCGTGGCGTACAAGCACAAACCATACGCTGGCTGCGAGAACACAAGCACCTGATTGACGACCAGTTCCGCCAGTCACAGACTGCAAAGCAACTGTTTATAGACATTATCACGCAAAGTCGAGGGGTTACCCATGAGCTACGCCGCATGAATCGCTATGGCATTCTGGCAGCTTATATACCGGCATTCGCACAGATTGTAGGACGTATGCAATATGACCTGTTCCATGCTTATACCGTAGATCAGCACACCCTGTACGTGGTGCGTAATATGCGACGCATTTCAGTACCAGACTTTGCCCATGAACATCCTCTGGCCAGTGGCATTTTTCATCATCTCGAAAAACCCGAATTGCTCTATTTGGCTGGACTGTTTCATGATATTGCCAAAGGTCGCGGTGGCAATCATGCCGAGTTGGGCGCAGTGGATGCCAGAGAGTTCTGCGAAAATCACGGTTTGCCAGAGCAGGACTGTGAGCTGGTTAGCTGGTTAGTTAAAAAGCATCTACTAATGTCCATGGTAGCTCAACGCAAAGACATCAGTGACCCGGAAATTATCTATAATTTCGCCAAAGAGATGGGGGATCAGAAACACCTGGACTATCTCTACTTACTGACCCTGTGTGATATTCGCGCCACCAACCCAAAGCAATGGAACTCCTGGAAGGACAATCTGCTATCCGAGCTTTACCATAAAACCTCGGCAGCGATTCGAAGTGGCCTTGATAATGCAGTACAGCGTCATATTGTCGCCCAGGAAACACGTACCTCAGCACTACGCACCCTGGCTAAGCAGGGCATTGTGGCGGAGACACTCTCGGACCTCTGGGAACACTTTGATGATGACTACTTCATCTACCATAACCCAGATGAAGTGGCCTGGCACTGCCAGTTACTACTGAATAGCAAGCTCAGCCCACCGATTGTTGATGCCCGCATCACCCAACGCGGCGAAACCGAGATTTTTATCTACACGCCTGAGCGAAGCAACCTGTTTGCAGCCATCGCCAACACACTGGAGCAACTAGGCCTCAATATTGCTGACGCAAAGATCAACCAGACCCGGGACAACTTTGCGCTTAATACCTTCAAGGTGCTAGAAGAAGATGGCAGCAGCCTGACGGAACAATACCGCACGACAGAAATCATTGAGAAGTTACAATCTTGCCTGAGCGAGAAAGAACTAAGCCAGCAGCCTACAAGCAATCGTCGCCCTGGTAGAGCCCAGAAAATATTCAGCGTGGAGACCAAAATCCGCTTTGACCAGCTGGTTGGCAAGGACCTCACGATCGTTAATATTTCTGCCGCAGATCGCCCTGGCCTGCTTGCCAGCATTGCTAAAGCCTTTGCAGAGTGCAATATCCACCTGCACCACGCAAAGATATCCACTGCGGGTGAACGTGCAATAGACAGCTTCCATATTTCCGATAAGCAATTCAATCCTCTACTCGAGGATGAGGCAATTGAGCGCCTCCGCGCCGCAATACTCAATCACCTAAAACCCTAAGCACTATAATCTGTACTACAATAAAATGAAGGGCTTAGCTAGACTATCTTAATATTTGCATTAAGATAGCTAGCTATATCATCATTTACCAGATTAAGAGGCCTTGATTGTGCCAGATAAAAAGAATAACGGTATTTTCAAGCATTTGCTTATATTGACATTCCTGTTGCTCCAGGCATTCACTGCCCATGGCGAAAATATCCTGCGCGAAAGCGAACCATTGCCACCCCTGGATAGCGTGGTAATTATGGATAGCTCTGGCAGCATGAAACAGTCAGACCCCAGGCAGCTCAGAAAACCTGCGGCCAAGCTGTTTATTTCCCTGCTCGACCAGCAAGACAAACTCAGCGTCGTCAGCTTTAGTAGTCGCGCCTGGCCGATAACCTTTCTTACCCAGCTTGATAGCCAGCAAAATATTGATAAAGCACTGAACGCTACAGACAAAATTTCTCACAAAGGCGTCTACACCAATATCCACTCAGCACTGGAGAAAGGCATTGAGTTCCTTAAAGAAAGTCAGCCACAAGGTCGTGACCCGATCATAATATTAATGTCGGATGGCAAAATAGATGTCGGTAATACAGATAAATCTGCTGAACTACGTAAAAAAATCATCAGTGACCTGATACCGCAGTTAAAAGAACATAACATCAAGGTTTACAGCATAGCCTTTACTGAAGAATCCGATCAGGCATTGATGCAGGAAATCGCTGAAGAAACAGAAGGTCGCTATGCACTCGCTGCAAGCGATGATGTATTACACAAAGTATTCAGCAAAATTTTTGAGCAGGCAAAAGAGCCAAATATGCTGCCACTACACGAAAATATGTTCGTTGTAGATGCAAGCATCAAAGAACTAACCATTATTGCAAATAAAAAATCGGATCAGAGTCAGATACACCTTCAAAAACCGAATGGCGATCGAATAAACTCGAGTTTTAAATCAGAAACCCTGAAATGGTTTGTGTCCAGTAGCTTTGACATGATCACCATAACTAAGCCCGAAGAAGGTGAATGGAAAATACTGTTTAGTGATGACGACAATAAAGCCTATATAGTTACCGATATAAAATTACGCACACGATTTGAATTCAATCAGGAAAGCTACAACCCGGAACTTATTATCCGCACGTGGTTTGAACAAAATGAAGTAACAGAAGCAAATCAGGAGCTGCTTAATAATATGCAGCTGCAACTTGAAATTGAACACCCTGATGGACGCGTTGACACCTTCCCAATTGAAAAACGGGATGATAGTGGCACCTATACGGTTAACTACAGCCCGGAAATGAATGGCTTTTATGGCGCATCAATTGTTGCAACCTCACAGACATTCCAGCGTCAGCAAACCTTCTCTTTCAGCAATACTATGCCAGTCGCTCCAGAGCCCGAGCCCGAGCCTGAACCAGTAACTGAAATTGAATCTTCAACAGAAGTCGCTCAGCAGGAAGAAGTACCCGCTGAAGAAAACACCGAAAGTGATGACTTGAAAACTACCCTGATTTATTTCGCAGTGATTAATCTAATACTGTTATTCATTGGTATCAATGCGGTATTAATTTTTAAATATATAAGAAGCAAATAAACATCTGTACAAACAGTCGAAGATAACAAAACATGCAAATACCTCTGATATATGTCCTGATAGGCGCCGAACTTCTACTGATATTTTTTGGCTTAAGTATCACTTTTGGCATTCTGTTACTGCGTCGCCCTGCCACCACATCAGCCAAAGAAAGCTCACCCGAAGAAAGCGAAGTTATTCATAGTGGGCTAGGTTATATAGAACATCTCAATATGGCAATGGAGAGAAATACAGCAAAACAGCAACAACACTCTGTTGTCACAGAAAGCAATGAAGAGGATGGTGAAGCCGACGTCATCGAACTGGATGCTGATGAAGACACCGAAACAACATCTGAAAACACACCTGACGAATCTGCGCAAGCACCAGACGAATTACAAAGCACTTTGTTACAGATACGCGAACAATTTCTGACAGCTGAAAAAGCAGCCGCAGAACAAACCGAGCACGAAATTAATTTCTGGGATAGCATATATTCAAGCATGCAGGACATCATTGAATCTCTGCGCTCATTTGAAACCATCACTAATGAAAAATCCTCTGTAGAAACCGTCAGCATTAAAGGAGAAAGCAAAGAAAAGGTTTTCTATATTGAAACACAGGGCAAGAAGATAGACACCGAGGTTAATCGACTTAAAGACATAATTTATGAACAGGAAAACGCGCTCAATAGCATGAAAAGTGCGATTGATAACAACCAGGAAGGCTCAGACGTTGACCCTGAAGTATTTAAATTCCTCAAGGAACAACTGGACAATGTTGAACGACAACTCAGTGATTCAAAAATGTGCATGGAAGTACTTGAGATGGAAAACAATCGCTTACAGGAAGAGATTGATCAACTTGAAGCTCAAGCTTTTGCAACGCCCACAGGTGATGAACCTGAAGCAACCAGTAACATAGATCTGGATGAACTCAAAAAGAGCATTTCAGACCAGGAAGAGAAAATCAATGAATTACTTCGTAAAATAGATGAACTAGAACTCAGCGCCGAAGAAGCCGAACAACTAAAAGAAACCGTTAGAAACTTCACCCTGACATCTAAGGAAATGATGCAAAGCATCGCCCAATTAGAAGAAGAAAATGAAGCACTAAAGAGCGCTATGGAATCAGATGGAAGCATAGATGCAAATACCGGCACTTCCAGCAGTGATTCTGGTGATCTTAGCACTACCATCAGTGAACTGCAGGAAGAAATCATTAAGAAAGATCTTGCCTATGCTCAATTACAGGATGAATTCAGTTCTATGGAATCTGAATACCTCGCCATGTATGAAGCTATGCATGGCGATGGCTCATAACAACATAGATACTTAAAAAACTAAAGTAATAACAACAATATTTCAATCAGTTAGAAAACACAATAGTTTAAAATTTGAATCAATAACTATTGTTTATACAGAACAATATTACTTTAAACCAAATAGTTAAGGCAAAACCCATCATCAAAACAGACAACACACCGGATAGATATTAGATTTTTATCACCATGACCATCTGCAATATAGCCGATAATTATTCAGATAAACATTTACTACTATTCTGTTTTAAAAAATATGTTCAATAAAATATAAGGGATATTTATGAAACCTAAAAAAGCATCCATCATCTTATCAATAATAACTATGGCGCTGTTCTCGGTTAATGTGCAAGCGAGCAACCTTGTAAGATTCTATACAGACCATGACTTCTATCATCTGGTACCACCTCACCAGATTACCAATATTCACATAGATGTAGAAGACCAGGAAACTGAAATATATATCAATGGAGACAAATCCGTTCTGTGGCTAATCACCCTGGAAAACATTCCTGAAAGTGAAGCATTAAAACTGGTTGACGCGATCTATTCTGAATCTCGAAAAAAAATATTAAATGTAAAAGTCGCTTCATTTAATTAGTACTACATATAACTAGGGCGGTATAAATCCTGCTCGGTTTAGACCGCCCTTTTATACTACTTAAACAAAAAGCACTATATCCGATTAAGGATTGAAATCCACTGTAATAGCCCTACCTTCTTCTACCACTACATTTATAGCCGTAGAAAATTGCAAGTCATTATCTTCGGCATCAATTTCTTCATCTGCACGACAGGTAAATGCTACGGTATACTCACCTGCTTCTAAATAACCAACTTCATACTGATAACTGCTTTCATTTTTAACCAGCGAAGTCGTTATTGGTTCTGCTAGCTCACCATCAATATCATCGGGTATTACATCAGCACCCTGGTAAACATAAACCGCATTACCCGTGTCAGGATCAGCATCTGAACAATTATCGGCTGTAAGTAATCCAGCGGATATCTCACCTTGTATTGCACCAGTTTCAATATTCTGAACAAAGCGTAGCACCGGCTTTAGAAAATATGCTGGCTCATCATCTGGATTGAACTGACCAGGTGGCTGGACAATCGATTTGCGAAGATCAAAATCAATGGTATAAACCGATTCATCCGACACTGCAATAGAATCACTATTGACTGCTACAGTAAATGACTTATTAAGTTTTAAACCTGACTTGCTTCCACTAGGAACATAGAGCTCATATGATGTGCCATCAAGTAGAGTTATGTATGAATCAAGCTGACTATCCAGCTCTGCATTGACACCCAGTGTGATACCATTATAAGTGCCCGCAGGGACTGTTACCGCCTCGAGTAAGGGCTGACTAGCCACACCCTGTAGCTTCATCAAATCAATGGATTTAGCCTCATCAAACTCAAATATTTGATCTTCCAGCTCTCCTTTTCCTTTCAAGGTAACTGATGAAAACGAAACCACAACGGCTTCGGCAGCATCTACAGGCGCGTCAGTAATATTCAGGCTAATTTGCCCAGTAGATGCCTGGCTATTGTTTTCTGAGCCGCCACCACAACTGACTAAAAACACACCAGAAGAGAGTACGGCTATAGCCGTATTAAGAATATTAGATTTTTTCATTTTTGACTCACATTATACAACGGTCGATATTACCATTTTACTTGTTAAAGGCTTTAATAAGTGAGACATTTGTCATATTTACAGCAAATCACAACTAACCTGCGGCCAGCTCTATTTTGCTTTATAATTGATTTTTTATGAGCAAACAGTAACTTAGCGCATGTCAGATATACTTCAGAACAACACCATACAACTTGCCCTTGATCTGATTTCAAGACCATCAGTCACCCCAGATGATCAGGGCTGCCAGGCCCTGATGATTGACCGCCTTAACAAACTCGGCTTCGATATAGAAAAACTCCGTTTTGAGGACGTCGACAACTTCTGGGCAAGAAGAAATCAGGAAGGCCCTTTACTGGTCTTTGCTGGACACACCGATGTGGTACCAACTGGTCCAGTAGAACAATGGGATGTACACCCTTTTCAGCCTGAAATCAAAAATGGCATGCTTTACGGTCGTGGTGCTGCCGATATGAAAGGCAGTCTTGCTGCGATGATTACAGCCTGTGAGGATTTTATTCGTGAGCACCCTGATCATAAAGGCTCTATTGGCTTCCTGATCACCAGCGATGAAGAAGGCCCCTCGATCAATGGTACAGTCAAGGTAGTCGAGCACCTTGAGGCGCGTAACGAAAAAATCGACATGTGCCTGGTCGGTGAACCTTCCAGCACGAACAAAGTTGGTGATGTGGTTAAGAATGGTCGCCGTGGTTCGCTCTCTGGCAATCTGACGATTTTCGGAAAACAGGGCCATGTCGCCTATCCTCATCTGGCTGAAAACCCAATTCATACATCCGCTGCGGCACTAGCAGAACTGGCGGCTGAAGAGTGGGATCAGGGTAATGAGTTTTTCCCGCCTACCACCTTCCAGATATCCAATTATAATGCCGGCACTGGTGCCAATAACGTCATCCCTGGTGAATGTAAGTTAATGTTTAATTTACGTTTTTCGACTGAAGTAACAGAGCAGGAACTAAAACAGCGAGTCCATGCCATTCTCGACAAGCACCAGCTTAATTACACCATAGAATGGGTACTTTCCGGGCATCCGTTTCTTACTCCCGAAGGTGAACTGGTGGCCGCTACTTGCAAGGCAATTCAGGATGTCTGCGGCTATGAAACCGAGCTCTCAACGGCAGGCGGGACCTCAGATGGCCGCTTTATCGCACCAACAGGTGCCCAGGTTCTGGAACTTGGCCCACTGAATGCTACCATCCACCAGTTGAATGAGCATGTAAAAGCTGACGATTTAGCGACATTAAGCAAAATTTATAAGCGCATGATGGAGCATCTACTGCTATAAATACTCTAATAAAAACAACAACAAGGGCAAAACTCCATGAATCGAGAAAAAGTTGTCTTCAGTTTCTTTATGATACTGGCTCTGACCCTGAACTATGGCTTTTATGTTGGTGAAGTAGACAACCCTAGCCATCACAATGTGTATGAGCTTTTTGCCGTGGTGGTGGTTAATATGATTGCAACGGTACTGAAGTTTGGTGACCGCTCGCAAATGGGTGCCATGCTACTGGCAACCAGCCTGGTTGCCTTGGTGCAGCTATTTTCAGCTTCTATTATCTGGGCCTACGTGGTTAGCATACAGGGTAATCCAATGAACCCTGACACCATGTCAACGATTGTCTCACTTAGTGGTGGCGCAATGGTGGCTAATATTATTTCGGTAATATTGCTGATCATTGAAACCTCAATGATGCGTCACTAGGCTGGTGCTCAGATGTCTTTAGTGACGTCACTCATTATGCGCCAGATGCGGGCGCCTTTTATTATTCTGATACTGGGATACTCTATCTCAGTACTCGGTATGGTGCTGTCTCCCGGCATAGATGAAAACGGCAACCCCTGGCACATGAGCTTTTTCGATGCCATTTATTTTGTTAGCTTCACCGCCACCACCATTGGTTTTGGTGAGATCCCATACCCACTGACCAATATGCAGCGTGCATGGGCACTGATCACTATTTACCTGACCGTTGTCGCCTGGTTTTATTCACTGGGTAAAATCATTTCCCTGGTTCAAGACCCGACCTTTCGGGCAGCATTAAAAAAGAACCAGTTTGCCCGTGAACTGAACCGAATACCTGAAAGCTTTATTCTCATCTGTGGCTTTGGTGAAACCGGACATGCACTGGCAAGCGCGCTTTCTGAACGCAACATTCGAACTGTAGTAATCGAATCTAATAACAACCTGATACAAACTTTACCACTGGAAGATTTCCCACTGGTCATTCCAGGTATCTGTGGTGATGCACGAGATCCTGAACAATTAATCGAAGCAGGATTACAACATGACAATTGTGCTGCTGTTATTGCTGTCACCGCCAGCGATGAAACTAACCTGAAAATCGCGGTGACCAGTAAACTGTTGCATCCGGAAATTTGCGTTGTCTGTCGCTCCGAGCTTAAAGAATATGAAAGCAATATGATTTCATTTGGCACAGACTTCGTTATTAACCCCTATGACACATTTGCCAACATTTTCGCTATGGCAATGCATTCTCCCTCTTTACACCTGCTTTACGACTGGTTAACCGGCGTGCCTGACACAGATTTAACAAACCCGGTATATATACAGGAAGGACACTGGATTATCTGCGGATTTGGCCGTTTTGGTCAGGGTTTATACAAACAATTATTGAAAACTGAAATACAGGTTACCATCATTGATCCTTCAGAAAAAATGCGCGATGCATTTTTAAGTCAGGCAGAAAATGTCAATAATGATTTTATTATCGGCACTGGTTTTGATGCACACACGTTAACCATTGCAGGTGTAACCAAAGCCGTTGGCATTGTTTCAGGCACCGATAATGATTCAAATAATCTGTCAATTATAATGACGGCCAAAGAGCTTAATCCTAATTTATTTGTTGTTGCACGCCATAATAAGCAATCAAACAAAAAACTTTATGAGGCCACCAGAGCTAATATTGTGATGCAGCCCAGTGAAATAATCGCGCGTAAAATCCGCACCTTACTGGTATCTCCATTAATGATCGCATTTCTGAATAAGGCACGAAATCAGGATCCAACCTGGGCCAATATTACCATCAGTCGCATATTAGGTGTGTTAGGTGATTCGCTACCGGATATCTGGACAGTCACGGTAAACGGTCAACATGCCAAAGCACTCTGCCAGGTACTCAAACTGGGTCGGGTGATTCGTGTCGGCAACCTGCTACAGGACGCCCACAAACGGGAAGAACAGATAGAAGCTATCCCCTTAATGCTTAAAAGAAGCCATAAATTACTACTAATGCCAACTGATGATATCGCAATCAAGTCAGGCGACCAGCTACTATTCTGTGGCACTGATGCGGCCAAACGCAGCATGATGTGGTGCCTTAATGATCTGCACAGGCTCAATTACATAATGACCTTTGAAGACATCCCCGACGCCTATGTATGGCGAAAAATTCACCAGTTCATAAAGCGAAATGAGCGTAGAAACCGGCCACGCCAAAAACGTCACATCATGAAATAAGCCTGCAAAAGTTCGTCATGCATTGTATTATATGCGGCAAATTATCTGGCGATTTATCCCAGAAACCAGATTAGCCTTCGTAGCATAAGGGATAATGCAGACCCCTCCTAAGGGTAAGATTGCAGGTTCGAGTCCTGCCGAGGGCGCCATTTTTAACGTAATAGAGAAAACATCATGTCAAATAAAATCTGCCTGGATACTAACCACGGTAAAATCGTTATTGAACTGGATGCTGAAAAGGCACCCATTTCAACTGAAAACTTCCTTACTTACATTAAGGAAGAGTTTTTCAATGGCACTCTGTTTCACCGCGTCATCCCTGGCTTCATGATTCAGGGCGGCGGCTTCCTTCCAGATATGATTCAGAAATCAACAAATGCACCCATCAAAAATGAAGCAGATAACGGTCTGCCTAATAAACGCGGCAGCATTGCAATGGCACGGACACCTGACCCTGATTCAGCCAGCTCTCAATTTTTCATTAACCTGAAAGACAATGACTTTCTTAACTACTCAGCACCAACAGCACAAGGCTGGGGTTATTGTGTATTTGGTGAAGTTGTTGAAGGTATGGATGTTGTTGATAGTATCGCTCAGGTTACAACTGGTCACGCGATGGGCCATGCAGATGTGCCCGTAGAAGACGTTGTTATCAATAACGCGACTATCGTATAAACAATATTTTCGCAGTATGGCTAAAACTTTATTCATTTCTGACCTGCATCTTGCGCCAGAACGACCTGACATTATCAGTTTATTCGTTAATTTTATGGAGCATCAGGCAGCTCAGGCAGAGTCACTTTATATCCTGGGTGACCTGGTTGAATACTGGCTGGGCGATGATGATCCGGCTGAAGGGCTGAATGATGTTTTTAACTGCATGAAAAAACATGCAGATAATGGTCTCAATATATACCTGATGCATGGTAACCGCGACTTTCTGATGGGCGAGCAGCTTGCACAACGTGCTGGCTGCCAGCTTATTCATGAGCCCTGTGTAATCAATTTTGATAACACACCGATATTGCTACTTCACGGTGATACACTATGTACCGATGATGTTCGTTATCAGGAACTAAGAGTCATGTTACGAAATCCTGCCTGGCAACAGGAGTTTCTAGCAAAGCCTATCGAAGAACGTCAGCAAATGGCAATTGCTTTACGCAAACAAAGCGAACAGGAGACACAAAACAAAGCCGCTGACATCATGGATGTAAATACCGACGCCGTTAAACAAGCATTTATTCAGCACAAGGTTAATTTAATAATACATGGGCATACTCATCGTCCAGCCATTCATCAGCTAATGATCGGCGACCAACCAGCCAGGCGCATTGTATTGGGAGACTGGTACACTCAAGGCAGCGTACTGGAATTCAATTCTGCTGACGATTTCAAACTTCATAGCTTCGATGCTTAAGCACCTTACTACAAACTATAACTTATCCACCAAATGGCAAATATTCCTTATAGTCTGCTGGCAGTACAAACAGCGCTTCATCAATTAACACTTCTTGATAACTTTTTAGTAATTTTGTATATCCGCGACTAAAGGTAATCTGCACTGGCAACCCCTGTAAGTAGTAATTCCCTTCATGATAAATCTGGTCCAGTAATAAACACGGTGTTTGCATGTCAACTGGCATATTGCTTAATGACTTGACCTGTTGCCCTGACAACACCTGCTGGTATTGATGCATAAGCTTCATTTCTCTGAGATAGAAACCCTTCACCAAAAATGCACTGGTGCATATTTCATTTGCAGCTATTTTCTGATACTGGAAAACTTTACGCCCATCAATATCTGGCGCATCATTTACCTGTTGTATAGCCTGCTTAACAGCAAAATCGAATTGCGGACTCGACCACGGATGGTTACTGATTTTTAAAATAGTCTGGTCATCATGATTCACGCTATAGATAGTCTTACTTTTTACATTAAAAAGGATATAACTAGCCTCAGGCTCTCCGTTATCAATACGTATATATTGATCATTAATCAGATAACGAACCGCCTGAATACCTGCACCCTCTTCAGCTTCTTCATAAACTAGCGACAGTGCATCAAGCTGCCTTGCAAAAACATGAGTAGCAGACAGTAATAACAACACTGTTATGTTTACAAATAATTTAACCATTTAATTAATCTCCAATGCATTTAAATCGGCTATTTCCTGCGCACTAAAACCTGCCTGCATTCTGGCCACTTCGTCAAATGGGCCTCGTAAAGTTCCTTTCATATAATCCTGTATCAACTGTTTAAAGGTTTCTCGATAATCAAGACCACGTTTCTGGCATAAATACTTAAACCAGTGACTTCCAATCGCCACATGACCAACTTCATCACGATGAATAATATTCAGGTGCTCAATAAATTCCTGGTCATTAACCTGTTGTAATTTTTTGAGAATACCCGGTGTTACATCAAGTCCTCGCGCCTCTAATACTCTGGGAACAAGCGCCATTCGAATCATTACATCATGTGCTGTAATTTGCGCCATTTCCCAAAGGCCATTATGCGCGGGATAATCGCCATAGGCATGATCACGCTTTTCAAGATATGACGATAACAATGTAAAATGATAAGCCTCTTCCGATGCGACTTTTAACCAATCACTGTAATAGGCTTCTGGCATATCTGTAAATCGATATGCCGCATCCAGCGCCAGATTAATTGCATTGAATTCAATATGCGCCAGCGCATGACACAAAATAATACGTCCTTCCTCAGTATTCATACTGCGTTTTGGAACATCTTTTGGCTTAACCAGCAGAGGTTTTTGCGGACGACCAACTTCTGCAATTGGCTGTGGAACAAAATTAGCTTCACACTGTAGCGACTGTTCTTGCCAGTCATAATAAAGGGTTTGGGTGAGTGCAACTTTTTCTGCTGGATCACAAGTATCCAGACATTCAGCTATGCGTTGGAAAAGTGTATTCATTGAGATGCATCTTAAAGTTTACAGGCTATCTCTTACGGGGGGGGCGGGCAGTAGACACATAGCCAGATGACCGGCAACTGGCTATGTGTAACACTTCAGTAGCTTAAGGCTTCCATACACCAAATGCGTCCTGTGGTGGTGGCACAGGTGCTTTCTGAGATTCCATATAGTCAAATACATGCTTCATAAAGCCTGTCAGGTCTTCCAGCGCATTTTGTTTGTTCATCTGAGGATTATTCAGATCCGATAACATCATACCAGCAGCGGCAACCAGGTACTGCATAGCCATTACGTCATCAGTGGTGCGCGGGTCCTGTTTTTTTAAAGCGTCACGCAGATCCTGCATCAATGCAGGTGAGAGTTGGATACCATCATCACTCATTTAATTATTCCTGATTTTGTTTCAAAATGGGACATTTTCAACCTTATATTCTACATGAAGTACCATTGAAATATCATTTCTAATTATCAGGGTAAATATAACCATGTACAAACTCAGTGTTTTCATCCCACAAAGCCACCTCGATTCGGTTAAAACCGCTCTATTTGCAGCCGGTGCTGGTCGCATCGGCAATTATGACTGCTGTAGCTGGCAATGCCTGGGCACGGGACAATTCAGGCCACTGGACAATAGTCAGCCATTTATAGGACAACAGGGACAGATTGAGCAGATCACCGAATATAAAGTAGAAATGGTCGTAGAGGATGCATTGATCAAAGCAGCTATCAGCGCCATGAAACAGGCCCATCCATATGAAGAACCTGCCTATGATGTATGGCAGCTGTCAGAGCTATAGTGTCGGATAAGTTTATGCTAATATCGCCCTCTAATAACTTTTGATTAGGAGACCCACATGTACGGTTTTAGTGTAACAATCGATGCGAATATGGAACAGGCTGAAGAAAAAGTTCGCGAAGCCCTGATGACTGAGGGCTTCGGTGTACTAACAGAAATCGACGTCCAGAAGGTCATGAAAGCCAAACTGGACTATGACCGTACCGGATATAAAATCCTCGGCGCATGTAACCCTCATCTAGCCAAAGAGGCTATCGAAGCAGAACCTGATATCGGCCTTCTACTGCCCTGCAACGTACTTTTACGTGAAGAAGCAGATGGCAAGACCAGTGTCGGATTTATGGACCCGATGGCAGTCCTTGGAATGGTTGATAACCCTCATATCAATGAAGTTGCGCCAATGGTTCAGGGCAAACTGAAAAACGTTGCTGCACTGCTCGAAAAATAAATCCACCCTGATCATCAAGACGAATGATAAATCTGCCGCTTCAATTCTACGGAGCGGCTTCACCCCTGGAAAAATGACGTGATTATAAAACCTAAAACTCGCGGATTTATCTGCACCACTACACATCCAACGGGCTGTGAGGCCAATGTTAAAGAACAAATCGCACGTGTTAAAGCTGACGGCCCCTTGGAAAATGGTCCTAAGAATGTTCTGGTAATCGGCGCCTCCACTGGTTATGGCCTGGCATCTCGTATTACCGCAGCTTTTGGTAGCGGCGCTGCAACACTGGGGGTTTTTCTTGAAAAACCTGCCACTGAAAAGAAACCGGGATCTGCTGGCTGGTACAACTCTGCTGCGTTTGAAAAAGCCGCACATGCCGAAGGGCTATATGCTAAAAGCATAAATGGTGATGCCTTCTCTAATGAAATGCGTGACAAGGCAATTGAAATCATTAAACAGGATATGCAGAAAATCGACCTGGTGGTTTATTCACTGGCCTCTCCTGTTCGTAAATTACCTGATACGGGTGAACTGGTGCGCTCAGCACTTAAACCGATTGGCGAAACCTATAAGGCGACTGCCATCGACACCAGTAAAGACCTGATTATTGAAGCAGAAGTTGAACCTGCAACCGAGGAAGAAATCAGCAATACAGTTACCGTTATGGGTGGTGAAGACTGGGAACTCTGGATGTCTGCACTCAAACAGGCTGATGTACTTGCAGATGGCGTTAAAACTGTTTCCTATAGCTACATCGGTACTGACATCACCTGGCCAATCTACTGGCATGGCGCTCTTGGTAAAGCAAAGGAAGATATGGACCGTGCAGCTGGTGCACTACGTGATCAACTTTCTGATTTAAACGGTAGTGCAAATGTCGCCGTTCTGAAAAGTGTTGTCACACAGGCTTCCGCAGCAATACCCGTTATGCCACTGTATATCGCAATAGGCTTTAAGGTAATGAAGCAACAGGGTATACACGAAGGTTGTATCGAGCAGATCAATCGTATGTTCCGCACTCAGCTATATAAAACTGAAGGTGCAGAGTTAGATGATACAGCAAGGATTCGTATGGATGACTGGGAACTTAGAGATGAGGTTCAGGAGAAAGTCAAAGAACTCTGGCCTCAGGTCACTACTGAAAACCTGTTTGAACTGACAGACTATCAGGGTTATAAAGATGAGTTTCTTAAGCTGTTCGGCTTTGGTGTCAAAGGTATCGACTATGATGCCGATGTTGATACCCTGGTTGAGTTTTCCGTAGAAACACTCTAATTAATAGCGCATGAGTGGCAATAGCAATATATTGCCACTCGCTCTCTAGCTCGACTCCTTATTTCGCTTATACCGTATACCCGATTTTTTAATCGACTCGTAAAGTGCCACAGAAACTATAATCAGCCCACCGAGTACAATCGCCTGAGTAGGCGTTTCATCCAGTAATAACCAGGCAAATAAAGTAGCAAACAACGGCTGCAAACAACTTATCATGGCAATCGATTTTGCCGGCAGATGCTTCAGGCTATACGACAATAATGTATGCGCGGTCGCTGTACTCACCGCACCTAGCAATAACAGCATAAGCCAGTCTTTCGAACTAAACTGATTTAACTGTGGGTAATCAACAAACACCAGTAACATAAAGGCAATCGCCACCACCTGATGTAACATCAGACGATCTGCCGAGACATCAGCATAATAATACTTCTGCAGTAAATTTCGCATTGCAAACAGAAATGCTGAGATAACACCCCAAAATACACCTTGTACCGTATCGCTACTTAGTTGATGAATATCTTCTTCAACCATTAAATAGACACCCACCAAAACCAGTATACCGGCAAAAATATCCGCCAGCTCAATCCTGTGTTTATTATAAAATGGCTCGATTAATACCGTAATAATGGGGTAGGTAAACAGTGACAACATACCAATTGCGACCGTAGAAATCTGCATCGAGTGGAAAAAACTAATCCAGTGCAAACCCATAATTACGCCAATTAGATAAATACCAACATACTGCTTTGCAGAATCCAGGCGGAGCTGTCGTTTTTGTAGCAGAGCAAACATTATTAAAGTTAATACTGCAACCACACTGCGTAGCTGAGTCACTGAAACCGCATCAATAGGAACAATCTTGGAAAAAAGTCCATTTAAGGAAAGAAGAAAAACAGCAATATAGAGAATACTCAGGCCCTGTCTCGAATCCGACATTGAAGATAATTCCTGGCAAAAGACACATTATAAACCAGTCACTTCAAGTCTGCTGAGATGTATAGGCATATTATCACTACAGGTAATTCTTGAATAACAAACAGGAAAAAACAGCTTCTAACTGATAGTAAATACACTATCATTTATTTTTTACAAGTTTAATGACTATTGTAGAAGCAAGGATAGATCAATTAATGTTTACTATGAGGCAGAGAATATTTTTCAACATATGAGGTATAACGATTTATAATATTTACCTGAACAGAAGTTAACTACAATAAATATTCAACTTTAAGAAATAAAAGTATACGAACAGCAAAAACGCCAAGTAACCTATAACCACTCTCGGGAGATAGAAATAATCTGTATTGATGTATATTCGAGGGATAACTCCTCAATCAAACTAAGCTGCTTTTCAAGATAAGATCGTTCATTACTGACCATACACACAGCAATAACCGATTGCTGCCAGCTATCCAGCTTATCAACTTCTGCAACTGAAGCATTAAAACGGTGACAGAGTTTATCTTTGAGGCTTTTAATCTCACGTCGCTTTTCCTTAAGCGAGTGAGAATCTGGTATAAAAATATTTAGAGTAACTAACAGAATATGCATTACAGCTGAATAACATCCAGACCCAGTTGTTTAACAGTCTCTTCATTAGCGGGGTTAGTAATTACTGCAATGCTGGCATTATCAGGCTTAAGATATTGTTTTCCCACACGTATCAAGTCTTCCAATGTAACTTTTAAAACCCTTTCCCTGAATAACTGACGCTGCTCTGGTGTTCGACCATATAACTGATTATGGAAAGCCTGCTTGGCTTCACCTGCGGGTGAACCGGGCTTATCCATGCTGCCAATAACACCCAGCACAGCTTCTTCCAGTTGCAATGCTGTATGAGTTTCCGTTAACAACCATTCGATTGACTTATCAAAGTCATTAAGCGTCTCTTCAAGACGTGGGTCTCTATAGGAGAAGAAACGGAAGCAGGCATTACCCGGCTCATGACTCGCACCACCGCCATAGGCCCCACCCTGTTCACGAATAACACGATGTAAAAAGCCATTACGCATAAAGCCACCTAATACTGTCAGGGCTGCAGCATCTTCATGACCGACGCAAACCGTTGGATAGGATTTGGCACAAAAGCTCACCTGCGTACTGGTTAACCAGGCCTGTTTTACCTGTTGGCGAATTTCTGGCAAGGTGAATGGCTGATTCTGTGTATTTCCCTTACCCTGCCAGTAGTCAACAATATCAGTCTCTATAACCTGTTGCTCATCTTTTTCAGCTACTGTCAGATACTGACGAGGGGCTGATAAAATTTTCTCATGAATAATCGCAAACTGTTTGGACAATTGCTCAAGTGCGTTAGCATCATTCAATGAATCATCCAGCAGTTTTAACTGTTTGATACCCAGTAAACCTGATAAACGATGACTCATTTCAGCCGCTGGACTCATACCACTACTGGCGGCCACCATGGCTAAACTATGCCCCTGCCCTGTAACGCTTTGTTCTCTACGTGCACGCTTCTGAGATACCAGCTCACGAATACGATCAAGTTCGTCAAAGCGTGTCTTTTCAAGCATTTCTGACATCAGCTCATTAAGCTTTTCATGATTACGTGCCAGTGCTTTTCCTGAAAATACAAAATGCGCTTTTACATTTTGCTCGTTCTCAACCAGACCTCGCACACTGGTATAGGCACTCACGCCACCACTGACGCTGTCCTGCCATGCCTGCGACTGTAGATAATCTTTATCACCACAACCCAGCTCAGTTAAACAATAAGTGTATACAGGCAGCAGATTCATTAAGTCATTATCTAACTGTGGCAATTCAATCACCACCTGTTGATAAATCAGACCATTGGTACCCTGCTCAAAAAAACTGCTTTTAATGCCCTTTAAGTCTGCATCAACACCTTCCGGTATTTTCATTCTGGCTGGCACATCTTCCAGTCCGACTTTTGGCAGTATGCTGATATCATCAACCTCATTCTGCCTTTCCTGTAAAGCAGCAGCCTGATCAATAATCTGCTGCTTTTCCTGTTCACTTAACTGGGACTTAATTTTTGCCAGCTTGTCCACTTCAGCCTGCTCTTTCGCCTGGCTGAGGCTAGTATCTGGTTTCATAACCAGACGTACACGGTGTGGGTTTTCCAGTAAATTCTTCTTAACCAGATTCTTTATAAAGTCCGGATCTTTAATATCTTCACGCAGTTGTTCGAGAACCGGATCCAGGTTCATCACCGCCACCGGATCGCCACGATGAATTGCCGCCGACAGGCCACCGAGAATTAGCTGCATACCATAAGGGTAACCATCACCCCCAACTTCACGCTGTCCCAGCTCCAGCTGATGTAAAACCGCCTCAACCTGAGATTGCTCGACGCCGTTTTCAGCAACATCCTGTAGCACCGACAACACCAGCTTCTCCAGCTCATCTGCATTTTCAGCTTCTGAGCCTTCAAGTCCACACATAAAACTCATTTCACGATTGGAATCTTCAAGCCCGCACAAGGGAGAAGGTGAACTCCCCAGGTCAGTTGTTTCCAGTGCCTGCTGCAGAGGCGAGGCTGAATTATCCAGTAACACGCTCGACATCAGGTGTGCCTGTAACATATCTTCTAATGTAGTGCTGTGACCTAACAACCAGCTAATCACTACATGGGTTTTACCGCTGGTATCTTCTTCATCTAACGCATACGTCGTTTCGAAACTCTTTGGCGCATCATAGCGTTGCTCATCATCTACCTTGATTTGCATATCCAGTTTTTCAAAGCGACTCAAGGCTTTTTCCTCAAACACTTTATGGTGCTCAATTGCTGGAATATCACCAAAAGTCATAAATACCGCATTAGAAGGGTGATAATGAATTTTGTAAAAATCCTTCAACTGTTCATAGCTCAGCTCTGGAATATGCTCCGGGTCACCACCTGAGTTGTAATGATAAGTCGTGGTTGGGAACAGATGCTCAGTGACAGTCTGCCATAGGGTACTGACCGGTGAGCTCATAGCCCCTTTCATTTCATTGAAGACAACCCCTTTGTAAACTAGCGGTGTCGATGGATCATCCGGAGTTTCAAACTCAAATCGGTGCCCTTCCTGAGCAAAATCCAGTTCATGCAGACGTGAAAAGAACACCGCATCCAGATAAACATCCATCAGGTTATCGAAATCCTTACGGTTCTGGCTGGCAAAAGGATAAGCGGTCCAGTCACTACTGGTGAACGCATTCATAAAGGTATTAATGGATCGGCGAATCATCATAAAGAACGGATCCCGGACAGGGAATCGCTCACTACCGCAAAGTGCCGTATGCTCCAGCATATGTGCCACACCCGTAGAATCCATTGGCACGGTACGCAAGGCCACTAAAAACACATTTTCATTATTGTCGGCTGACAGATGATAGTGCACTGCACCCGTCCTGCTATGTTCATACTCTTCAACCACTAAATTGAGTGAGTCGATACGTTGAGAGCGTTTCCATTGGAAAGCCGGGTGAACCTGTGCAGGTTTCAGATCGTCTGACGACATATATAAATCCACGTAGTTTTATCGAGATCTCGATTGTACCCCTGATAAGCCCCTGATTTAAATGGCTAACAGAGATTCTATTCATTTAGAGGTATATTTATACATATTAGGCAGGTTTTTACCTGAGGTGAATATGTGCGAGAATAGGCTGATTAGAATAAGAAGTGCATAATGAGCAAAAATACAACAACACCTATAAGCGCCAAACAGCTGCGTCCCAGCTGTACAGCAGATACACTCCCCTTCGAAACCACAGCAGAACTTGAGGACTTACCTGGTATCCTGGGACAGGATCGAGCTTTCCAGGCAATCGAGTTTGCTATTAATGTGAGCCACCGAGGCTATAACCTCTTTGTAATGGGCTCGTCAGGGCTTGGCAAACACGGTCTTATTAGAAAATACCTTAAAAAAGTCGCGTTAAAAGAAGAAACCCCTTCTGACTGGTGCTATGTACGTAATTTCGAGCAGGACTATAAGCCGACAGCACTTAAACTACCCGCTGGTCAGGGTCGAATCTTCAAAAAAGACATGAAAAACCTGGTTGAAGATCTCGGAAAATCTATCAATGCGGCATTTGAAGCCAGCGAATACCAAGAGCAGGTTCAGGTCATTGAAAAATCATTTCAAAGCAAGCAGTCTAACCTGCTTGATAAACATGCCCAACAAGCACGGGATCAGGACATTGACCTCAGCCACACACCATCGGGCTTCCTGCTAACACCAATGGTCGAAGGTCGTAATATTACTGAAGATGAATTTGATCAACTACCAGAAGAACTTAAGGCACATATTGAAGATAAAATCGCTAACTTCCAGGATGAGCTAGAGTATCTAGCGCCTGAAATGTCACGACAACGACGTGAACACAATATCAAGATAAAAAAACTCAATCGGAAAGTTGCCCTGTTTGCGACAAGCAGCCTGATTAAAGACGTCAAGCGCAAGTACAAATCATTACCTGAGGTTGTTAACTACCTTAAAGGTTTACAGGAAGATGTACTGCATCATCTTGAAGAATTTGCTGAACATGAAGAAGAGGATGCGAGCAATGAAGGCAGCCCACATCAGGGAAATAAAAATGAATCCTTACAACGCTATCAGGTCAATCTAATTGTCGATAGCTGTAACCAGAAAGGGGCACCTGTCGTCTATCTGGATAATCCAACCTACCAGAACCTGGTGGGCCGCATTGAATATGAAAACCGTGCCAGCAGCCCAGGGAATAATTTCACACTGATAAAACCAGGTGCCTTATTACAGGCAAATGGTGGTTACCTGGTTCTGGACTCTCACAAAATACTCACATCTCCTCATGCTTGGGATGCACTTAAACGTAGCTTATATGCCAAGAAAGCCCGCATAGAAAATCTCGACCAGGTGGTTGGCGGAGATAACTCAGTGACTCTGGAACCAGAACCCATTCCATTAAAGTTGAAAATAATTTTACTGGGCAACCGCAACACTTATTTCACTTTGCATGAAATAGATCCAGACTTTCCCGAGCTATTTAAGGTTGAAGCCGATTTCGAAGAAGAATTATGGCGCACCGAAGAAACAACCGTGTTATATGCACGACTGATTGCTTCTCGTGCCAGAAAATTTGAACTTAATGATCTGGATGCAGCTGCAGTTGCACGAATTATTGAGTTTAGTTCACGACTGGCGAATGACAACGAGCGCCTGTCTACTCGACTCAGAACCATTGATGACCTGCTTATTGAAACTCATTATTTTTGCAGTCAGAGCGAAAGCCAGCTCATTACTGAACAGCATGTTCAACAGGCTATCGATTCTCAAATTAATCGAACTGGTCGGCTTCAGGAACTCATACAGACTGATATCAAACGCGGCACCCTGATGATCAACACCACTGGCGATGCTGTGGGTGAAATCAACGGCCTGTCTGTTTTTGAAATTGGTAAATATGGGTTTGGTCAACCTTCAAGAATCTCAGCTACGGTACACCTGGGTGATGGAAAAATCATTAATATCGAGCGAGAAGTTGATCTTAGTGGATCCATACATGATAAAGGTGTATTGATCTTATCCGCATTACTTGCCAGTCGTTATACGACTGATACACCATTATCATTTTCTGCAAGCATTACGTTTGAACAGTCCTATGGCCACATTGACGGTGATAGTGCATCAGTTGCTGAGTTATGTGTATTAATCTCAGCACTCACTAATTTACCAATCAAACAGGGGCTGGCAATTACTGGTTCACTCAACCAGCAAGGTAACGTACAGGCAATAGGTGGTGTGAATGAAAAAATCGAAGGTTTCTTTGATATCTGTATGCAACGTGGTTTAAATGGTGAACAGGGTTGTATTATCCCTGAAGTGAATGTTAAAAACCTGTCACTCAGAAAAGATGTCATTGATGCCATTGAACAAGGGAAATTTAATATCTACCCAATATCGCATTATGATCAGGCACTTGAGTTACTTCTTGGATTTCCTGCGGGTGAAGTACATGCCGATGGAAGCTTTGATAAAGACAGCATTAATGACCGTGTGGTTAAGCGACTTTGTCAATATGCCAAAGAACGGCGTTTGAGTCAGATTATTCTTTAGGACCTGAAAACTCACAAAGTAATCCATGAATGCTTTTGACCTGGAAATCACACATCAAACGATTAGATCCCCGCCAAAAGCATACTGGAATGACGCATTGAAGATTTGGAAATTCGAAATAATTTTCTAAAATCATTAAGCATAACTTCTCAGACAAATAAGCAAATTACCGAACCAAGAAAAACATACTGTCATCCCCGAATGTTTCTGACGGGGAACCACACGTCTGATAATTAGATTCTCACCACAAGCTTGCATGAATGACAAACTAAAGACTGAAAGCAATGAATTAAAGATTTGGAATTACGAATTGAATACCGTATGTGACATTGAAGATCAGAAATGGTGATATTAAGATTGAGAATGATGGATCAGAGGTCAAAATAGATGACTATATAATTACTTAGTCATCTATTTTAAAGCACACCTTACTTTCTATCAAAATTGCTATCGCCTTAGCCATTTTTTAAAAACATCTTACTGCTGTGTTGATAACCCCAGCAGTCTTCTCAAAAATGCTCTCACATCATGTCCAACTCCATAAATGGCGGGTATTGAGAAAAGCGTAACAAAGGTTGCAAAAATCAGTCCTGATGAAAGTGCTAACGCCATAGGTGAAACAAATGGGTCCAGCCCTCCCCAACCATAAGCAGTCGGTAGCAGACCGAGAACTGTCGTTGCCGCAGTAAGTAGCACCGCTCTCAGGCGGCGACGCCCTGCAGTCATAATAGCCTGCTTTATTTTCATACCCTGCTTTCTGGCACGCTGGATAAACACCAGCATCACCAATGAACTATTAACAACAACACCGGTGAGCGCAACCATACCCATGGTTGAGAAAAATGACAGCGGCATTGGTTTCCATAAAAGGTCATGCATATAGAAACTGAGGACAACACCTATCGCACCAAAAGGAATAGCCAGCATCACAATAAACGGATAAACAAGACTATTAAACTGAATTGCCAGAATAAAGAATATTGCAACCAATGCGAATATTAATGCCACCAATAAACTGACAAAAGACTCCTGATTTTTTTCCTGCTCACCACCATAGTTAACGGTAACTTTGTCTTCAAGCCCTTTTAACCAGAGCGACTCATTTTCTTCGACCAGCTTATTTAATTTCAGGCTGGACAGAATACTGGTATCAATATCAGCAACCACATTGACGATGCGAATACCGTCTTTGTGTCTTATTGTTGTATAGCCCTGATGCTGTTCCAGTCTAGCAATTTTATGAAGAGGTACCAGGCCACCAGATTGATTTGGAATCAGTACATTTTCTATTTGTTCAAGTTCATCCTTACCATTTTCGGGAAAACGAATTGTTACATCAATTTCTTCGATACCCTGGCGAATGCTCGACACAACAAGACCATCAGCAGCAGCACGCACATGACGCGAAACTACATCGAGGTCTATTCCCGCATATGCTGCTAGTTGACGATTAAGCACAACATGTAATTCTTCATCTCCCGGCTTTAAACCACTATCAATGGTTGTCACCCCTTCAATAGTTGGCAGGTATTCCATTAACTGTCTCGCGGCCTGTTCACTTGCCGCTGTATCAAAACTACTTATTTCAGCTTCCAGCGCACGTCCCAGTGGTGGCCCATTTGAAATAAGCGTTGAAGAAATATCCAGATGTGGATATTTCTCCTTGATGAAACGCGTAATATTATTCATATCATCAATCGCATTATGCTCCGGGCGACTGACTGCCGGCGTATAGATTGCTCTTATCTGCCCGTAACGACTACCTCGTTGAGTTAGCGGGTCGCCTTCATCCATCGATATATCACCACTTTGCGATATAGTGGCTTCGAGATATTCTGAACTCGCAAACTGTTTTACATCCTCATCGATATCACGCAGGTTTTGACGCATCTTTTCCAGAGATGTACCTGGTTGAGCAACAACGCGAATAATATACTCTTCGACTCCCACGGGAGGAAATAACTGAAACTGTAAACTTTGTTTAGCAAGAACAACAGTTCCACCCAAAATCGAAAATGAAATCAGTACGGTTATCCAGCGAAACTTGATAACTTTTTCAAGTAAAGCTGCGTACATATTTTCTAAACCGATTAACCAGGCTCTCTCAGGTGGATGTTTATTCGGGTTTGTTACATGCGCCACATGGCTTGGCAACATCAGAAATGACTCAAGCCACGAGAGAATCAAAAGCGTAATCACAACAACAGGAATAGCAATAACAAACTTGCCAATCATCCCTGTCATAAACATTAGTGGTAAGAAGGCGGCTACGGTAGTAAGAATAGTAGTAGACACTGGTCCAATTAATTCCACTGCACCCTTGACAGCGGCTTCGACAGGATGCAGTCCTTTCTCCATATGGTGTGTTATATTTTCACCTATAATGATCGCATCATCTACCAGCATACCTAGCACCATAATAAATCCCATCATGGAAATCAGATTAAGTGTCATACCAAAATAATAAATCAGTGCAACACCTGACAGAAAGATAATGGGAAGCCCCCAGGTTGTAGTCATGGCCACTGAGAATCTCAAAAACATTAATAGCGAGATAAATACCAGTACCAGACCAACCAGACCATTATTTGTTAATACGCCCAGACGCATACGCGCAAAGCGTGAAAAATCCTGAAACGCTTTAACCTCCAGATCTGCTCCATGCACATCTGGAATACTATCAAGATAAGGATTTACCCGATCAATAGTTTTTATAATATCGGCATCTGACTGTTTAAGCAGAAGCATTGAAATGGCAGACCTGCCATTAACGTCATGCAAAGTCGAGGGCGTTTCCAGTGCTTCAACCACCTCCGCCACATCACCCAGTCGAATACTATCACCTCGGGCATTAGCTCTAATCACAAGATCTCTTGCATCACCGACACTACTAAACTCACCGACGATACGAATCTGTTTCTGACCTTCCGGTGTATTCACTTCTCCACCAGGCGTATTCACATTCCAACCACGCAAAACCTGTGCAATCTGGTCTACTGAAAGTCGGTATTGACTTAATTTATTCGGGTCAACTATGACGCTATACTCGGCTTTTCGATCGCTAAGAATTACAACTTTTGCGACACCATCAATTGCTAACAACTCTTCTTTTATGGTATCACCAAGACGTTTTAGTTCCAGCTCGGATCGTTCAGCAGAAACAGCCACTCGCAAAATCGGAAACACAGAACCATCAACTTCAGTTACAAACGGGTCATTAGGTAAATCAGATGGCAGTTTTGCACGATCCACTGCCAATGATATATCCGAGGTTAAGCGCTCTCGATTTGTTGCATCGGGATCCACTTCCAGTGAAATACGACCGGTGCCTGGAAACGCCATTGATATCATTTTATCAATGCCATTTATTGCACGTAACTCCTGTTCGATTGGCGTAACAATTAACTGTTCTATTTCACTGGGTGATGAACCAGGGTAAGCCACATCAATC
>JBFHVQ010000019.1:0-44234 GCA_041589455.1 Gammaproteobacteria bacterium
ACCACATAAGAGCCACAAATTAAGGCTGCTACTACCCACTCGACTCCATGCAGATTTATCCATATAACACTCAGCACAGGCAATAAAAAAAGCTTACTGTTATTGAAAAACAGAATATAAAGAAAACTCAGAATAAATAGATAGGAAATGATATGAGGACGTACACCCCAGGTACGATCTGCCAACACTAACAAGAATAGTGTCAGTATTACTAACTGTAAAAAGTTTAGATATTTCTTCGTATTTTCATGAAAAAACATCAATAGAAGCATCATTATAAGTAATGAGAATATAACAACTTTAAAGGCAAGTAGGCCACCGTAACCAAAACTCTCATATATTTTATAAACGATAACCTGGAAACCCCAGAAGTAATTAATCCATTCACGCTCGGGTGTAATAAATGAAAAAAATGAGCTGTTATTAATATCCCAGTTTTCCCAGGTATAACGACCACCTGCAAGGTGATACCACATATCTGTATCTGTAAGTCTGATTGGCTCACCAATAAGATAAACCAGGAAAAGTAATATCAAACTCCCTAGATAGATTTGTGAGATTGCTGCACGGTACTGAAATAGCCACTGATTCATTAGAATAAAAGCTGCTTCAGACTGACTACGAAACCGCTCAACCGATAGCAAAAACTCACTCATAAATAAGAACCTTCTAATGTTTTAATTGACAACCAAAATAGGAAATTCCATTGAAGAATAATTTTTGCCGCTAAACAAACACGCCAATTACTATTATCCTTATATGCTATTCATTATGAAGCATAATAAGTTTATAGAGAAGATAATTCTAAGTTATTGTTTCTAAATACTATTGATTTAACGACAAGTAAGGCTATATACTCAATATGTATATATTTATGCCTCAAATGACCAAACCATAAAAACAATCACTAACTTGGATCACGAACAACGTTATCGACCTCTCTTTACTTAGTGAGTACCTGATGACCTAGGATCAAATATGGCGCAGAAAAAAGCAGAAAAGGCCAGCTTCGTCTGGGAAGGCAAAAACCGAGAAGGCAAGGTCGTAAAAGGTGAGCTGTCTGCTCTAAGCCCTGACCTGGTCAAGGCAGAACTGCGTAAGCAGGGAATCACGCCGAAAAAAATTAAAAAGAAAAGCGGTGCTAGCCGTGGCAAAAAAATCACATCTGCGGATATCTGCATTTTCAGTCGTCAGATGGCCACTATGATGAAAGCCGGCGTCCCCCTGGTTCAGTCATTTGAAATTACTGCGGACGGCCATAGCAATAAGTCCATGTCAGATCTCATCTATGCCATTAAAGCGGATGTAGAAGCCGGTGGCACCTTTGCCGATGCACTTAAAGCTCACCCTCTATACTTTGATGACCTGTTCTGTAATCTGGTAGAGGCCGGCGAACAATCAGGTGCTCTGGAAACCCTACTCGAAAAAGTCGCTACCTATAAGGAAAAAACCGAAGCCTTAAAAAGCAAGATCAAAAAAGCCATGACTTACCCTCTTTCTGTACTGGTCGTTGCTTTTATTGTTAGCGTTATCCTGCTGATTTTTGTTATACCCACTTTCGCTTCGATGTTTGCTGGTTTTGGTGCTGACCTACCGGCATTTACCCTTTTTGTAGTTGGCCTTTCTGACTTTATGGTGGCATGGTGGTGGGCTGTATTTGGTGGAATTGCCATTGTGATCACCGCATTTGCCCAGACTCATAAGCGATCACGCAAATTTCGCCACGGGCTTGACAAGCTATACCTTAAACTTCCAGTGGTTGGTGCATTGGTGAAAAACTCATCAATTGCACGTTTTTCCAGAACCCTCGCTACCATGTTCGCCGCGGGTGTACCACTGGTAGAAGCAATGGACTCGGTGGCTGGTGCTACTGGTAATAGCCAATATGTAAAAGCCATTATCAATACTCGTGACGACCTGGCCAGCGGTTTACAGCTACAAAGTAGTTTACAGGCCTACCCCGAGCTATTCCCCAATATGGTGGTACAGATGGTGGCGATTGGTGAAGAATCCGGCGCACTTGATGAAATGCTGGGCAAAGTTGCCGATTACTATGAAGCCGCAGTTGATGACTCAGTCGATGCTTTAACCAGCCTGATGGAGCCATTGATTATGGCATTTCTGGCGGTCGTTATTGGTGGCCTGGTTATCGCGATGTATCTGCCCATCTTCAAAATGGGTGAAGTGGTGGGCGGCTAACATTCGTCTACAAATTATAACCGTCTGGCGTCTCATCAAAGACAATATGGGCTATCTAGTATAGTCTTGATAGTAATAGAAATTTTATAAGGTAGAGCAGATGAAGCTGCACATTTCAAAGCAACGTCAATCAGGATTTACCCTGGTCGAACTGATGATTGTAGTCGCTGTAATTGGTGTACTAGCCGCCATTGCTATTCCTTCCTACAATAACTATATTTCTACTAGCTGCATGGGTACAGCCGCCAATAATGTCCGAACTCTGCAGGCTCATTTACATAACTATCATTTTGAAACCGAGACATTTCTTGCAGGCACTCATACCGCAGGTGACACCAAAGCAACTAGTGCCCTTATGGCTCCTCTACACTGGCAACCTGACGACGACGGCAGCTTTACCTATATTGTTGAGCCAGGTGCCACAGGCATAGCAAACTCATACACCATCAAAGTAAGTGGTGTGACTCGTTGCCTTAATGTCTCAGATTATGCAATTAGCCAGACAATCAACCAATAACCACTACTCGCCTCTATATCAGGCCACAAAAAAACAATCTAACACTAGCTAAATATCTGATTTCGGCTACAATTTCCCATTATAACCAGAGGCAGGGAGTCACAGACACTGCCTTGATAATGAAAAATTAGCCGAGCCTTATTCTATGCCACCAGATGCAAAACTGAGCGGACTCTCAAGACGACTGGTTCTTGATGGCCTGATAGACGAAAGCGCCATACTTGAAGCACAAACAGCTGCCCGCAAAGAAAAACTCAACCTGAGCCAATACCTGGTCAATCAGAAGCTGATTGAAGCTAACAAGCTAGCAACTGTTGCTTCAGATGAGTTCGGCATTCCTCTTTTCGACCTGACTAGTCTGGATCGAGAAGCAATACCTCAAGGACTAGTTAAAGAAGATCTGATTCGTAAGCACCAGGCTTTACCTGTCTATAAGCGTGGTAACCGTCTCTATGTTGCGGTATCTGAACCCACCAATCTGGTCGGTATCGACGAAATAAAATTTCACACTGGCATTAATACCGAAGCCGTTCTGGTAGAAGCGGATAAGCTTACCAAATTCATTGAAGATGCCCTGGAAGAACAAGATAGCGGCATGGGCGACATGCTGGATGAAGATCTTGATGATGTCGACTTTGAAGATACCGAAGCCATTCCGGGTGATGACGATGCCTCCTCTTCTGATGCAGATGACACCCCCATCGTTAAGTTCGTTAACAAGGTATTACTCGACGCAATTAAAAAAGGAGCTTCAGATATCCACTTTGAGCCCTATGAAAAACGTTACCGTGTACGTTTACGTATCGACGGAGTATTGCGTGAAGTCGCCTCACCCCCGGTTGCTATGGGAGGCCGACTCTCGGCACGTGTAAAAGTAATGTCACGTATGGATACTGCAGAACGACGCATACCGCAGGATGGTCGTATCAAGATGCGTATTTCCAAAAACAAGGCTATCGACTTCCGCGTTAACACCTGCCCCACCCTGTTTGGTGAAAAAATTGTACTGCGTATTCTTGACCCCTCCAGCGCCAGCCTCGGCATCGATATGCTGGGCTATGAGCCTGAACAGAAAAAGCTATATATGGATGCGTTGGCAAATCCATATGGAATGATACTGGTGACCGGGCCAACGGGTAGTGGTAAAACGGTGTCACTCTATACCGGTCTGAATATTCTTAATACCGAAGATACCAATATTTCTACAGCTGAAGACCCTGCAGAAATTAACCTCGAAGGTATTAACCAGGTCAATGTGAATGCCAAAGTTGGTCTGGATTTCGCCGCCGCATTACGTGCCTTCTTGCGCCAGGATCCTGACGTCATCATGGTAGGTGAGATCCGAGACCTTGAAACAGCTGAAATTGCCATAAAAGCCGCACAGACCGGACATATGGTAATGTCGACACTGCATACCAACGATGCACCACAAACATTATCTCGACTGGTTAATATGGGGGTGCCACCATTTAATATTGCCTCAGCAGTCAACCTGATTATTGCACAACGCCTGGCGCGTCGTTTATGTGAAAACTGTAAAGCCGAGGAATCTATTCCTAAGGAAGCCCTGTTAGAGGAAGGCTTTACTGATGAACAGGTCAGCCAGGGCATCAAGCTCTATAAAGCCGTGGGCTGTGATGCCTGTGATAAAGGCTATAAAGGACGTGTTGGTATTTATCAGGTTATGCCAGTTTCCGAAGCCATTGGCCGAATTATTATGGAAGGCGGTAATGCGATTGATATTGCTGATCAGGCACGCAAAGAAGGTGTGCCTGACTTAAGGGAGTCGGGTCTTAAGAAAGTACTCTCAGGTATGACCAGTCTGGAAGAAGTTAACCGGGTCACAAAAGATTAGTAAAACGACGGCTTTATACTTCATGCCCTTTATTCACTATCATCACACTCATAATTCACTGATGATCTTTTATTTTAACCCAAAGGTAAAAAATACGTGCTGGCCATATTTGACCCTGTAATAATCGTGCTACAGCAAAATAGCTGGCTTTTTTTTACATTTATTACCTTTGTCGGCCTGTCTGTTGGCAGCTTTCTAAATGTAGTGATTTATCGACTGCCCATTATGTTACAAAATGAATGGCGTGCAGATTGTACAGAGTTTCTCGAACTTAAATCAGATAAAGACACACAAGCTCAACAAACCTTTAACTTATCCATCCCTGCTTCCAGCTGTCCTAAATGTCAGCATAAAATTCGTTTCTGGGAAAATATCCCGGTGATCAGTTATCTACTGCTGGGTGGCAAATGTGCCAACTGTAAAACCCCGATTTCTCTACAATACCCTAGCATCGAAGCGATCACTGCAATACTCTCTATCAGCGTTGCCTATGTTTATGGTGTCAGCTGGATGACGCTGCTGGGCCTTATCCTGAGCTGGGCACTAATAGCCCTCACTGTTATCGATTTACAAACCCAGCTACTTCCAGACAACCTGACTTTACCCCTGTTGTGGTTAGGCCTGATTGCCAATTCATCCCAGCAATTTACCGATCTTGAGTCAGCTGTCTGGGGGGCCATCGCGGGTTACCTGGTGCTATGGAGTGTTTATCAGCTGTTTAAGAAATTAACCGGCAAGGAAGGCATGGGCTTTGGTGACTTTAAATTACTCGCAGCTCTAGGTGCCTGGATGGGCTGGCAAATGTTGCCACTGATTATTATCCTGTCTTCGCTGGTAGGTGCCATCATAGGCATTGCCATGATTATATTTGTACGACACGACCGTAACGTGCCCATTCCCTTTGGTCCCTATCTGGCAATAGCAGGCTGGATTGCTTTCATCTGGGGAGAGGAGATCAACCAGGTATGGCTACACTTCTAAGTAAATTGCGATGTTAAGTGTCGCACTCACGGGAGGCATCGGATGTGGCAAGTCCACAGTATGTGATCTGTTTGTTGCACAAGGCGTTCCCATTATTGATACTGATATTATCTCTCGCCAACTGGTTGAACCCGGGCAATCCGCTTTACAGCAGATTATCAGTTATTTTGGTAAAGATATAGTCGATAAACAGGGCCATTTAAATCGTGCTCAGCTTGCTGATATTGTTTTTAATAATGAACAAGATAGAAAGGCACTCGAAGGTATTTTACACCCACTGATTCGCCAGCAGGTTCAGTCTCAGATACAGCAGCTTACATCTCCCTACTGTATTGTGGCGGTACCACTGTTATTCGAAACCGGCCAGCAAAACGAGTATATGCAAACACTGGTAGTTGACTGCAGCCGAAAGCAACAGCTCGAAAGAGCTAACCTGCGTGACCAGAGAAGTATGAAACAGATAGAATCAATTATTAATTCTCAGGTCGATCGACAACTGCGACTTGAACGGGCAGATCACATCATTGATAACAGTAAGGATATGGCTCAACTGGAAAAACAGGTAGGAACTTTACACAAAAAGTTTCTCAACCTGGCCGAACACAGTATTGAGTAGCATAGATGACTTATGTTTAGTATTATTTTGTGCCACAATTATAAATATTATATTCCACGGCTAGTTTATGTCTGATCAACTGATTTTCGAACAACCACTAAATGAGCATATCCGTACTTTTCTACGGTTAGAGCATCTATTTGGTCAGTTTCATCAGCACCTGAATCACTCCTCTGCCTGGGACACTCACAGTGCAGTTAAAGCACTGCTCGACATTATGAGTATGCTGGGTCGTGGTGATATCAAACGCGAAACTATCAAGGAACTCGAAAGGCAGAACACCAACCTGCAGTCATTTATCGAAATCCCCGGTATTAATCACGGAAAACTTAGCCACCTGATTCAGGATCAACAAGACTGTCTGAAAGAACTCCATGACATCTCCGGAAACATTGGCCATGAGCTTCAGCAAAATGAACTCTTAAATGCAGTTCGCCAACGTCTAAGTATGCCCGGTGGTTTATGTGACTTTGACCTACCGTTATACGCACACTGGCTCAATCAGCCACATGAACGTCGTTATGACATTTTACAGAAATGGTTCGAACCGTTTACCACCCTGAACAGTGCTATCAACCTGATACTACAGGTTATACGTGAAAGCACCGATGCAATTGACGAGGTAGCGTCAGATGGCTTCTTCCAGAAAAACCTCGACACTAACCTGACCTGCCTGTTAATTCGTGTAATCTTACCGAACGACACCAAGGTGTTCCCAGAAATTAGTGCGGGTAAACACCGGTTTACCATCCGCTTCCTGAAAAGCACTGATCCTTCACATCGCCCTGAACAAGAAAAGAGCGATATCGACTTTAAACTTGCCTGCTGCATCCTTTAGCAACATTAATCATTCATTCTGGTTTTGTACAAAATGAAACTGGTGAATCACATTCTGAGTCGGCGTACTAATCATCAGCTTAACAATCCAGTCATTACGGCCAAGCGAGCAGACCGGTAATGTTACTCTGGCACGCCAGTTATTCTGCTGTTTGATTAAAGGGTGCTGGTGATAACCCATATCCATACCCTGCATTTCAAACGCAACACTGACACTTTCAATAAGCGATTGGGGAGCGACCAGCTCAACACCAAATGGCGTCAATGGTGAAGCGAGCTCTGTAAATCTAAATGTCAGTAACTGATTATCCAGATTCAACTGGCATTTATTCTGGTTCGGATCACAGGCTGTAATAATCAACTTCGCTTCGTCATTTAAACTTGGCTTTAACCAGCTACCAAAAATATAAGTGATGAGAAAAATACCGATGATAACTAACCAGGTTTTCATTTTGATCTCGACCAGAAGGATGAAATCGCTGCTATACCCTGTGCCCCATGAGATTTAGCATCTGCAAGATCTGATGGTGACATTCCACCCAGCGCATAAACTGGCATGTCAATATTACTTAGCATGTCAGAAAAACGCTGCCAGCCAATGCCTTTTACACCCGGATGACTCGATGTTTCTTTAACTGGTGACAGTAATATAAAGTCAGCCTTAAGTTTTTTGGCCTGTAAAATATCATCTGGCGTATGACAGGAAGCCGATAGAAAATATTTTTCATCAAACGGCCGTTCACTCATTGAGAATAACTGCTGACTGGTCAGGTGCAACCCATCTGACTGGCAATCTTCGAAGCCTTGTAAATCGGTATTAATCAGTAATAGCGCATTAAATGAACGGCACAATGGATAGGCCATTTGTGATAATTGCTGTAATTCAAGCATCGAAAGATTTTTTGATCTGAGCTGCACCAGTCGAATACCCTGCTGCAATGCATTTTGCAAACGCTCAAGAAAATCGTCCTGATCTCCATAGCTTCCGGTAATCAACAATTGATCGGGTAATTGAAGACAACGAATTAAGCCTTGATTGGCTTTGGGAAAATCACCGGGCTTTAAGCTGTCGATTGACTGCCATTTAATTTCCTGACCCTCTCGCCCATGCGCATCACCACTAAACTGATCTATCTGCCAGACATCCAGCAGAACTTTTCTATCACCATAGTCATGACGAATGCTTTTAAAGGGGATACACTTTTTGATCGTAAGACCCAGCTCTTCATAAACCTCACGTTTTAATGCTACTTCTACTGATTCGTTGGCTTCTACTTTACCACCAGGGAATTCCCACAGACCACCTTGATGTTGATGGTCTGCTCGCAATGCAGTCAGCACCTGACGCTCACTATTAATTATAAGCGCTACAGCAACATGTATTTCATTGCAATCGGGCATAGTTATTCTATCGATTACTGATGTCAGCTATTAACTACGATACTCAGCATTAATTTTTACATAGTCATAAGACAGGTCACTGGTCCAGATAGTGGCAGATTCATTACCCGTATTCAACTCAATACGAATTTCAATTTCCTGCTGATCCATTACCTGCTGCCCCTGCTGTTCTGTGTAAGCAGGGTCACGACCACCGTTTGAAACTATGCAAACATCACCCAGAAAAATTTTGATTTTATCAATCTCAAAATCCACACCTGAACGTCCCACAGCAGCCAGTATACGACCCCAGTTTGGATCACTGGCAAATAGAGCTGTCTTTACTAATGGTGAATGGGCAACCGTATAGGCGACCTGTCTGGCATCCTGGATACTTTCCGACTGCTCAACTTTTAATGTAATAAACTTGGTTGCACCTTCAGCGTCACGAATAATTGCCTGCGCAAGAAACTGCGCAACATCTGAAAGCACCTGCAGAAACTGCTGATAATCTTCATTTGCAGTATCAATTAATGTGTTACCCGCAGCGCCTGTTGCTATTAACACGCAAGCATCATTGGTTGAGGTATCGCTATCTACAGTAATTGAATTAAAAGAAATATCCACTGTATGCTTAAGTGCCTGCTGCAATAATTCAGCTGAAATTGCGGCATCTGTACCGATATATGACAGCATTGTTGCCATATTAGGCTGAATCATACCTGCACCTTTGGAAAGCCCGGTAACCGTAATGGTTTTACCATCGATTTGTACCTGACGAGACACGCCTTTTAGCAGGGTATCTGTGGTCATAATACCTTGACCCGCTTCGATCCAGTTATCTTCCGCTAGCGAGGCCACTAGTTCTGGCATTGCATTTTCTATTTTCTCAACCGGTAAATTTTCACCAATCACACCGGTTGAAAATGGTAACACCTGAGCTGCAGATGTTGCAGTTTGCTGTGCCACCAGTTGACAGCTTTGCAACGCATCCTTTAATCCCTGCTCACCCGTTCCAGCGTTCGCATTTCCAGAATTTATTAACAGGTAACGCACTGACTGTTGTTGCAGATGCTGCTTCGCCAGTGTTACCGGTGCCGCACAAAAGCGGTTCTGGGTAAATACGGCCGCACACTGAGACTGCTCTGGCATTTCAATTAATACCAGATCCTTATTGCCATTTTTCTTTATGCCCGCACTAACTGCTGCCAGTCGAATACCTTTAACTGCTTGCAGTGATGCCGGCTCAATTAATCCAACAGCCATACTAACTTAGTTTTCCGTGACATTGTTTAAACTTCTTACCAGAACCGCAGTAGCAGGGATCATTACGACCTATCTTTCTGTCCTGTCTAACAAACGGCTGATGTGCTGCTTCATCCTGTGATGCTTCTTCTGACGTCATCGCGCCACCTTCCGCATGTTCAAAATTCATTTCCGTTGGCATCTGTTGCTGTCTTTCCAGCTCTTCAATTTCTTCCTGAGTTCGAATTTCAACTCGCGACAGGGTACCAATTACTTCAAGCTTGATCTGTTCCAGCATTTCACTAAACATTTCAAATGATTCACGCTTGTATTCCTGCTTTGGGTTTTTCTGTGCCATGGCTCTCAGATTGATACTCTGACGCAGATAATCCATCGCTGCCAGATGTTCTTTCCAGTGTGTATCCAGCACCTGTAGCAGCACATATTTTTCAAAACGACGCAGTTCTTCTGCACCGACAATCGCTTCTTTTTCTTTATAAATCGTTGTCAGCTCAGTGATGATTTTATCTGCCAGTGTATGCTCATTTAACTGGTCATCTTCATCAAGCCACTTCTGAATATCGAACTTCTGTCCTGCTTCTTCGTGCAAAGACTGCTGCAGACCTTCAAGATCCCATTGCTCTTCAAGAGTGCCTGCCGGTACAAAATTGTTAACCATACCACCGACTACATCGTCTCGAATAGAATCTACAATTTCATGTAAATCATCTTCAGCCATCATTTCATTGCGTTGCTGATAAACCACTTTACGCTGATCATTGGCTACATCATCGTATTCAAGTAACTGCTTACGAATATCAAAGTTATGCCCTTCAACCTTGCGCTGTGCATTTTCGATTGATCGAGACACCCATGGATGCTCAATCGCCTCACCTTCTTCCATACCCAATTTTTTCATCAGGCCGGCGACTTTATCAGATGCGAAGATTCGCATCAGGTCATCTTCAAGCGAAAGATAAAAACGCGTCGAACCTGGATCACCCTGACGTCCTGAACGTCCACGTAACTGATTATCGATGCGCCGAGATTCATGACGCTCACTACCAATTACATGCAAACCACCAGCATCAAGTACCTGCTGGTGTCTTAGCTCCCAGGCTTTGCTTAACTCAGCTTTTTTCTCTTCGGAAACTTCACCCTGGTCAGCCAGCTCTACCTGCAGATTACCACCCAGCACAATATCCGTGCCGCGACCTGCCATATTGGTTGCAATAGTTACGGCTCCAGGAAGGCCAGCTTCTGCAATAATCTTAGCTTCACGTTCATGCTGCTTTGCATTCAGTACATTGTGTTTGATCTTTGCCTTATCTAACAGCTTTGAAAGATACTCAGAAGCTTCTATCGATGCAGTACCGACCAATACGGGCTGCTTACGATTTATACAATCCTGAACATCTTCAGCAATCGCATTAAATTTTTCTTTTGCCGTAAGGAAAATTAAATCACCATAATCTTTTCTGGCAATTGGCAGGTTGGTCGGTATGACCATAACTTCAAGCCCATAAATAGACTGAAATTCAAATGCTTCGGTATCTGCTGTACCGGTCATACCTGCTAACTTGTTATAGAGGCGGAAATAATTCTGGAATGTAATGGAAGCGAGCGTCTGGTTTTCATTCTCGATATTAACGCCTTCTTTCGCTTCAATCGCCTGATGCAAACCATCTGACCAACGACGTCCCTCCATTGTTCGTCCGGTAAATTCATCAACGATGACAATTTTTCCATCCTGAATAATATAATGTACATCCCTCTGAAACAGTTTGTTTGCGCGAATGCAGGCATTAAGATAATGCAACAGATTGATATTGCTGGCGCTATACAGGCTGTCGTTCTCCTCAAGGATGCCTTCTCTGATGAGCATTTGCTCGACTTTTTCATGACCTTGTTCGGTTATATAAGCCTGCTTATTTTTTTCATCAATGGTGTAATCGCCGGTTGGCTCATCTTCCTTAGTTTCTGCGGGTTCACCCTGCTCCAGCTCCTTGATCATTTCATTAAATTTTATGTAAAGATCGGAGTTGTCATTAACTGGACCTGAAATAATTAATGGCGTACGTGCTTCATCGATCAGAATCGAGTCTACTTCATCAACTATGGCAAAATTAAGTTCACCCTGTACCTTTTCTTCAAGGCTAAAGGCCATATTATCTCGCAGATAATCGAAGCCAAATTCATTATTAGTGCCGTATGTAATATCAGAAGCATAGGCTTCCTTTTTAGCCAGAGGATCCATCCCGCTAACAACAACACCTGTCGTCAATCCCAGAAAGCCATACAGCTGTCCCATCCAGTTAGCATCACGTTGAGCCAGATAGTCGTTGACTGTGATGACATGGACTCCTTTACCAGGCAATGCATTCAGATACGCAGCCAGGGTCGCAACCAGGGTTTTACCTTCACCGGTACGCATTTCGGAAATATTACCATTGTGCTGAACAATACCCCCGATCAGCTGCACATCAAAATGCCTCATGCCCATAACGCGCTTGCCCGCTTCACGGACTGTCGCGAAAGCTTCTGGCAAGAGTTTATCCAGTGCTTCACCCTGTTCCAGCCGCTGACGAAATTCAACCGTTTTGGCACCCAGTTGCTCATCTGTGAGCTGTTCATATTCTGTCTCAAGATTATTGATGCGATTGACGACTTTGCGATATTTTTTTACCTGGCGGTCATTGCGGCTGCCGAAGATTTTTCGCATGAAACTGGATGCCATTGTGAATCCTTAATTCTTATAAATTTCTACTAATATAAAGAGCTCGTATTATGCACTAGAAAGCCCGATCGCTTAAGGGAATGTCGATAAAAAAGACGATAAATGCATGAATGCTGGATTGCCACCTGGAATTTAGCTATACAATGCCAATCGCTCTGCACCGAAGAGCAAAAATAAATGACATTATGGCAAATTAGCGGCGTTGAACGAATTTCTGAGGATTAATCTGACGGCCATTTTTCAGTACTTCGAAGTGCACATGAGGACCTGTTGATCGCCCGGTTGAGCCCATCAGAGAAATCACTTCCCCTTTTTTGACAGTATCACCCACAGCAACCAGGTTTTTCTTATTGTGACCATAGCGTGTCACATAGCCATTACCATGGTTTATTTCAACAAGATTGCCATAACCATACCGTTTACCTGACCAGGTGATGACACCACCTGCTACTGCCAGGACATCTGAGCCTGATTTCGCGGCAAAATCCATACCCTTGTGGAACTGAAGTTTACCCGTGAAGGGATTAGTTCGAGTGCCATAATAGGATGATATCCAACCACGGCGTATGGGCCTTCCTTCTGGGAATACTTCTTCCTGCATCTGGCTACTAATCAATATATTTTCCAAAACACCCAGCTGCTGCTCTCGATCTTCCAGTTCAGAGATCACCGCATCGATTTCACTGCCAAAATCCAGTTCCTGTAATCCAGGTTCATCTGGTCCACCCACTCCGGGAGATTCTTCAAAGTTAAATTCACCACGATCCAGCTTGGCGATGGTCACAAGTTTTTGACCAAGGGCATTCAGGCGCATTGCATGAGCCTGCACTTCACCTAGTCTAGCCGCTAATGCATCCAGATCTGCACGCGCATTAAAGCGTGTCTGGTCAATGAGGTCTTTCTGTAATTTGATTTCCTGCTGGATAGAGCTGATTCGAGAGGAAGACTGCTCAGATTTACCCACCCAGTAGCCTAACATCCCCAAACCCAGAGCGAAAAACATCGCAAACAGAAACAGCATCATGATCTGTGTTGGGCTGCCGATTTGAATTCGACATGGACGACCTCGAAACTTGCTAAGTAAAATAATATCCATACAGAAATTTTTAGAGTAATGAAGAACCTAAGAGCAGATCATAAACCAAAATATAGGTTAAAAGTAGAAATAACGCACATTGAGGCACTTTTTTTAGCTTAAAATAAAGCATCTTTAACAAAAACACTCACAGTGATTACATTATAACCTTCACTGAAGCACTCAAACCACCGGAAATATTCCTCGATGGACAAAGTAAACGACAAACTTAGCCAACGAATCAAGCGCAAAGCACTTGATTTGAAACGCCTTAAGCAGGCTATTTGCGCATCCTTACCGCTAGACTGTCATCCACACATAGAAGTTTCTGGTATCCGTGACCATCAACTTATCATACTAACTGACTCACCAGTCTGGCAAACACGACTTCGAATGTACAGCCAAAGCATGTTAGAGGCACTCCACCAACACCTAAATATTAGACTGAATCAGGTTCAAATTCGTCAATACTCACCTCAAAGGAAAATCGAAGATCCTCCTCCAACGCCACGAATCTTAAGTGAACACAGTGCTCATCTTATTGCTCAAACCGCCAACTGTATAAACGATCCTGAATTACAATCAGCACTAATTCGGTTGTCCAGTAAAGCAAAAAGCCCCAAATAACTGATTATATGGAGCTTTTTATAATCTATACCACTATTTTCTATCAGGCCTGCACTGGCTGTGCATAGGAGATCGGTGAACTCGCAGCCTCATCCTCAAATGTCACTTCTTCCCAGGCTTCAGGGTTTGCAATGAGCTCTTTTAACAGGGCATTATTCAGAGCATGACCAGAACGATAACCAGAGTATGCGCCTATCAAGCTATGACCAAGTAAATACAGGTCACCTATTGCATCAAGAATCTTATGTTTCACGAACTCATCCTGATAACGCAGACCGTCTTCATTCAGCACGCGAAAATCATCAACACCAATTGCATTATCCAGGCTAGCGCCTAATGCCAGGTTATTTTCACGCAGCTTTTCAAAATCACTCATAAAACCGAAGGTACGTGCACGACTCACTTCCTTTACAAAAGAAGTGGATGAAAAGTCCATTTCAGCCTGCTGTGGCGTGCCATTAAATACCGGATGGTTAAAATCAATGGTAAAACTAACCTTGAAACCATCAAATGGCTCAAATTTAGCCCACTTATCGTGCTCTTCTACGATAATTGGTTTTTTAATACGTATAAATCGCTTTGGTGCACTCTGCTCAACAATACCCGCAGACTGTAACAGAAATACAAACGGGCCAGAACTACCGTCCATAATAGGGACTTCACCAGCACTCAGGTCAACATAGACATTATCAATGCCCAGGCCCGCCATCGCAGAGAGTAAATGTTCCACGGTAGATACCTTCACGCCATTTTCACCAATGGTCGTAGAAAGCTGTGTATCACAAACATTTTCTGCTTTCGCAAAAATTTCTACAGGCTCATCCAGATCAACTCGACGAAATACAACGCCGGTATCCGGTGCAGCTGGACGTAACGTCAGGTAAACTTTATTGCCCGTGTGCAAGCCAACGCCGGTTGCACGAATGACATTTTTAATGGTGCGTTGTCGAATCAAGTGTCTTTTCCTGGTTATTGCCCGAAAATCGAGTCAATTTAGCCTAATTTTGCTGATAATCACGAGAATTATACATGCATTGTTATAAATTAGACATATTAATCTGTTACTTATAATAAGTAACTGACTCCATTATAGGCGTTTATTTAGCCAAAACCTCTAACTTGCGCACAAATCATTAAACAAATATAAAGTCCGGGATAATCTCCCGCTCCTGAAGCAGGCTAGTCTGCCTGACGTCTCAGGAATGCGGGAATATCCAGCATTTCATCATCGAGTGAACCTGCAACACCATCACCGGCCGCCTTCTTACGCTGCACTGTAGGTTTGTCGTAATCTGCATAGTCCACATTCCCCATCGGGGTACGTTTAACGATCTTCATTGGGTCTTTGGGCATATTCTTGATTTGCTGACCAAGACCCGTCGCTACCACTGTGACTCTTAGATCGTCCTGAAGTTCAGGATCAATCGCCGTACCCATAACAACCACAGCCTCATCAGATGCAAAGGAGCTGATAATCGCGCCGATATCCTCGAATTCACCCAATGTCAGGTTGGTACCAGTTACATTCACCAGGATACCGCGCGCACCGGAAATATTCACATCTTCCAGTAGTGGGCTCGCAACCGCTGCTTCAGCTGCCAGGCTGGCACGATGTTCGCCCGAAGCAATACCTGAGCCCATCATACCCATGCCATTTTGTGACATAACGGTACGCACGTCAGCAAAGTCGACATTGATAACACCAGGATGCGTTATCAGCTCAGTAATACCCTGCACTGCATTATGCAGAACATCATTTGCACCATTAAAAGCATTCATCAGGTCAAACTCACGGCCATACACACTCAGCAACTTATCATTAGGTATGGTGATTAACGAATCAACATGTTGACTTAGTTCCTGTATACCCTGCTGGGCAATCTTCATTCGGCTGGCACCTTCAAATACAAACGGTTTTGTGACAACGCCCACGGCCAGAATACCCATATCACGTGCAATCTGAGCAACGACGGGAGCCGCACCGGTTCCAGTGCCACCACCCATACCGGCTGTAACAAAAATCATGTCCGCACCCATGATGATTTCCTGAATGCGTTCTCGATCTTCCAGAGCTGCCTGACGACCAATGTCTGGGTTTGCACCTGCACCCAGGCCTTTGGTGATATTGCCACCGATCTGTAAGGAGGTAGCGCCATCGATTTTTGTCAGTGCCTGAGCATCGGTATTGGCGCAGATAAAATCAACACCTTCGATACCAGTCGAGACCATGTGTTTTACAGCATTGCCACCGCCGCCACCAACACCGACGACTTTAATGACGGCATCTTGTGCAACAGAATCCATCAACTCAAACATTTGCTATCTCCTCATTTATATTTTTATTGTTCGAAGCCAGCTTCGACATAACGTTAATCTTAAAATTTTTCTGATCCCGAGCTCTCAAAACGGGATCTCTTAAAAATTGCCCTGGAACCAGTTTTTCATTCGTTCCCATACGCCTTTTACACCCCCTTCTTTTGAGAAATATCGAGTACCACTGCTCTGGTGCTGCTCTCCAAATAACAGCAAGCCAACACCCGTGGCATGAATTGGATTGGTTACTACATCTGCAAGTCCACTAACATACTGTGGCGTACCCAACCTGACCGGCATGTGGAAAATTTCTTCAGCCAGATCAACCACACCTTCCATTTTTGAACTGCCGCCAGTTAATACAACACCAGCGGCAATAATATCTTCGAAACCACTCTTTCTTAGCTCAGCCTGTACCAGCGTTAACAGTTCGTCATAACGCGGCTCTACAACTTCCGCCAGTGTCTGTCTTGACAACTTTCTAGGTGGGCGATCTCCCACACTGGGCACCTCTATGGTTTCATCTGCATTAGCCAACTGTCGTAAAGCACAAGCATATTTAATCTTGATTTCATCTGCATATTGCGTCGGTGTACGTAACGCTACTGCAATATCGTTCGTCACCTGATCACCAGCAATGGGTATAACTGCCGTGTGCCTGATTGCACCCTCAGCGAACACCGCGATGTCAGTGGTACCACCACCGATATCGACCAAACACACACCCAGCTCTTTTTCATCATCGGTCAATACAGAATAACTCGATGCTAACTGCTCTAAAATAATGTCATCAACTTCCAGACCACAACGGCGCACACATTTTATAATATTTTGCGCCGCACCTACTGCACCAGTCACCAAATGAACCTTGGCTTCCAGCCTGACACCGGACATGCCGATTGGCTCACGAATACCTTCCTGATCATCAATAATAAACTCCTGTGGAAGGATATGCAGGATACGTTGATCCGCAGGTATTGCCACAGCACGCGCCGCATCAATCACCCGATCCAGGTCCATATCACTGACTTCTCTATCTTTGATCGCAACTATGCCATGAGAGTTAATGCTCTTTATATGGCTGCCCGCAATACCTGCATATACTGAGTTTATCTGACAACCTGCCATTAACTCTGCCTCTTCAACTGCTCGTTGAATTGACTGCACAGTGGATTCAATATTGACCACAACGCCTTTCTTCAAACCCTTGGAGGGATGAGAACCAAAGCCGATAATTTCAATTTCTCCATCTGGCGTAATTTCACCAACAATCGCTACTACTTTGGAGGTCCCTATATCCAGCCCAACAATCAGATTTTTATCTGTCTTTTTAGTCATTATTTTTTATGCCTCTTTCCAGGCCACTGCAAAGCCATTGGTGTATCGCATATCCACATGTTTAATTTTACGTTGATCCGATGCCAGTCGATCTTTATAGATCGATACAAAACGATCTAGTCTTTCATGCATCTGCTGTCGACCTAATCGTAACTCCATCCCATCAGTCATTTTTAGTGTCCATGAACGTCTGGCATCCAGACTCATTCTATTAATGTATAAGCCGATATCCATTAACCAGGCCTGCATTCTCGCCAGCTCCTGCAGCATAAGCTGATGCTGTCCTTCTGGACCAAACAGTATTGGCAAGGTTATACCCAGCTTCTTATGAGGCGTAAATAACTTTCCTTTTGCACTTAACAAATCGTTTTCACCCCAGTAAACAACCGGCTGCTTTTCAATGACACGAATTAAAATCTGATCCGGCCACTGCCTTCTTACCGATACATCTTCCACCCATGGCAAATCAATCAGGCTATTTCTTACCTGCTGCAAATCAACATTAAGCAAACCTGCGTTCACACTCGGCAACGCTTTTTCACGGAGCTTCTGCTTGTCCAGATAGTTAAACTCACCTTCTATCTTCACGGACTCAACTGGCCATATTTCCCGTGTGCTTATCCAGTCCTGTATCATCACCACGACTGCAATAGCCAAAATCGACATTATTAGTCTTGGCTTCCATAGAAACTCGACTACTTTTGTTAAGCGCACAACAGAAGGCGCTATTGCGTTCTTTCTTTTAGCTGCCTGAACTCTGACTGCCTGACGCTTAGCCATGCTTTACAGCTCCCTCTAGAATTCTGACCACTAAATCTTCAAAACTTATACCTGCCTGTCGAGCTGCCATAGGCACCAGACTGTGATCAGTCATGCCTGGCACGGTATTTACCTCAATCAACCAGGGGTTACCCTGCTGGTCCAGCATAAAATCTACACGCCCCCAGCCTTCGGCATTAACGGTATCAAATGCTTTCAACATTAAACTAGCTAACTCGGTTTCCACTGACGCATCAAGTCCACATGGACACAAGTAGCGTGTCGAATCTGAAACATATTTTGCCTGATAGTCATAAAAGTCATTGTCGGTTTCCAGGCGAATCATCGGCAACACCTGATGGTTCAGAATAGACGCCGTGTACTCCTTACCCACGACGTACTTTTCAGCAATGATACTGCCACCACATTGGCTGGCAGACTGCCATGCTGGTAACATCTCTTCTTTAGTATTCACCTTACTAATACCAATACTGGAACCTTCCAGTACCGGTTTAATCATTAATGGCAGACCTAGTTTCTCAAGTGCCTGCAAGCAGTCAGCTTCAGATTCCAGCTCACAATATTCTGGTGTAGGCAAACCAACGCCCATCCAGAGTTGTTTGGTTTTCAGTTTATCCATCGTTAATGCTGAACCCAGCACACCTGAGCCTGTATAGGGTATTTGCATCAAATCCAGAACGCCTTGCACTTCTCCGTCTTCTCCACCACGTCCATGCAATACATTAAAGACATGACTAAAGCCTGAAGACTGTAACTGCAGGATACTTTCTCGATCTGCATCGATAGCAATGGCATTAATGCCTTTCGCAATCAATGCATCATAAACAGCCTTACCGCTATTTAAAGAAACCTCACGTTCTGCTGACCAGCCACCCATTAACACAGCGACTTTCTCAAAGCTTTTCATTGTCTGTCTCCCCAATGATTTTTGCTTCTGCTTTGAGCTCTATACCTTTCTGCTGTTTTACTGTTTTCTGTACATACTCAATTAATGCTTCGATATCTGCTGCAGAAGCATTATCTGCATTAATAATAAAATTCGCATGCTTTGCGGATACTTCAGCACCACCGATTTTATATCCTTTTAAATCACAAGCTTCTATTAATCTTGCTGCAAAGTCTCGTTCTGGATTTTTGAACACTGAGCCACAGCTCGGTAAACCCGTTGGCTGTGTTTTAGCACGCTTTTCAAGCAACTGTTTAACCTGCAAGGCAGCTACTTCACCGTCACCTTTTGAAAATTCAAGTTCAGCACCAACAAACCATTCATCCTGAGGTCCTTTTACCGAACGATACGTAACTTCATATTCTTCCGGGCTTCTTCTATGAAGATTGCCTTCTCTGTCTATGCTGACCACATATTTAACCTGCTTCCAGGTTTCTCCTGAAAAAGCTCCTGCATTCATCGCTAGAGCACCACCTAATAACCCGGGTATACCTGCAAAGAATTCGCCACCCTGCAGATTATTTCGATGACAGAATCTGGCTAACTTTGCGCAGCTTACGCCTGCACCAACCTGTATCCGTGTCCCACTTAATATTTTAATTTCTGCCAGTCCACTTCCTTTAAGGGAAATAACCGTACCGCGAATACCTTTATCTCGCACCAGTAAATTACTACCCAGGCCAAGAAAATAAATTTCTTCTTCTGCATCCAGTGATCGTAAAAATTCTGCAAGATCATCATAATCCGCTGGCGTATAAAACACATCAGCTGGACCACCAACACGCCAGGTGGTATGTCGCGACATCATTTCCTGATACGCCAGCTTACCTCTCAATTGTGTGGTATTGAGCGCAGCCATCATTTTGCTAACGCCTCCGGCAATTTCTCTGCGATTGAGCCAATACTGCCCGCACCGAGAGTTAATAAAACATCGCCACTTTCAATTACACTCAGTATATTTTCATTGAGCTCATCCAGGCTCTCAACAAACACTGGATTTACTCTACCCCTAGCTCGAATCGCAGCACACAATGCTCGTCCATCTGCACCGGTAATATGATTTTCACCGGCGGCATACACTTCTGTAACAATTAACGCATCAGCTACTGATAGCACCTTGCTAAAATCTTCAAATAAATCACGCGTTCGGGTATAGCGATGCGGTTGAAACACTACAACTATTCTACGATTACTCCATGCGCCTTTTGCTGCATCAAGTGTTGCTTCAATTTCTGTTGGATGATGCCCATAATCATCAACCAGAAGCACATGACCTTTTTCTGTTTCTATTTCACCATACTGCTGCATACGACGACCAATGCCATCAAAATGCTGCAAAGCAGCTTGTGCCGACTGTATATCCAGTCCCAACACATGCGCCACACCGATTGCCGCTAGTGAATTAAGCACATTATGCTTACCGGGTAAATTTAATGTAATACTGCTAGTTTCTGTTTGGCCCGGCAGCACCAGATCATAATGACATTGCATGCCATCACAATGAATGTTCTGCGCACGAATATCTGCATCTAAATCGATACCATAGGTAATAACAGGACGTGAAATTTTGTCTAGCAGCTCTTTAACGACCGGGTTGTCAAGACAGACGATTGCTCTACCATAAAATGGAAGGTGATGCATAAACTCAACAAAGGACTGCTTATATCGTTCAAAATCACCATCATGAGTTTCAAGGTGATCGGCATCGATATTAGTAACCACGGCGAGCATCGGTTGTAACAGCAGGAAGGACGCATCACTTTCATCTGCTTCAGCAACAAAATACTTTCCACTACCGAGCTTGGCATTTGTTGCAGCACTGTTGAGCTTGCCACCTATAACATATGTTGGGTCAAGCCCGCCTTCAATCAGTATACTGGCGGTCAAACTTGTGGTGGTTGTTTTACCGTGGGTACCCGCAATCGCAATGCCGTATCTAAAACGCATTATCTCTGCTAGCATTTCTGCTCTTCTAATGACAGGCGTGCGTAACTCTTTAGCTGCTAGCACTTCAGGGTTGTCATCAGGTATGGCAGTTGATATAACAACCACTTCTGCTGTCTGAATATTTTCCGCCACCTGGCCTATATAAATGATCGCTCCCTGATCTTTTAAACGTTGGGTTGCAGCATTTTCCCTAACATCTGAACCTGACACTTCATAGCCCAGATTAAGCAGTACTTCTGCAATACCGCACATGCCGACGCCGCCTATTCCAACAAAGTGCACTCGCTTTATTTTACGCATTGGATGAGTTTCAATTAGCATTGTACCCTCCTGCAACAAGGCATGCGTCCACGACTAAACTGGTAGATTCTGGCATACCCAATTGCCTTGCATTCTCAGACATTGTCAGAATTTTTCTTCTATCAAGTGATTGAAGAACATCAACCAGACGATCCACACTTAAGTCTTTCTGTTGTATCAGAATTGCCGCTTTATTATCACTGAGATACCGGGCATTAAATGTTTGATGATCATCCACCGCATATGGGTATGGAACCAGTATAGAAGCAACACCTGCAGCAGCCAGCTCCGACACAGTCATAGCGCCCGCACGACACACTACGATATCAGCCCAGTTATACATAGCTGCCATATCATCGACATATTCCATCACCTGCGCTTCGACATTTTCACTTGTATAGTTTTCACGTGCCTGATTAAAGTTTCCAGGCCCTGCCTGATGTCTGATATCAAATATAGTCTGCGACATTATCCTGGCACAGGCCTGAGGCACAATTTCATTTAATCTTGCAGCACCCAGACTACCACCAAACACAAACAACCTGATGTTGCCTCTGCGCTCTTTAAGACGTTTAGCTGGTACATCCAAAGCACTAATCTCCGCGCGGACTGGATTGCCTACGTGTTGTGTATTTCTCTTAAAACTGGCCGGAAATGCTTCCATTACTTTCGATGCAAGTTTAGCCAGCAATTTATTACTCATGCCAGGAACCGCATTTTGCTCATGAATCAGTAGTGGAATTCTAGCAAGCTTAGACATTAGTCCACCTGGTGCAGAGACAAAACCTCCCATCCCCAGAACAACTGCAGGTTTTCTTTTTCTGAGTATTTTCAATGCCTGGGTACATGCAATTAATATTTTCACTGGCGCCAGCAATAAAGTAATTACCCCTTTACCCCGGACTCCGTTCATCCCCAGCCATTCAATCTCTATACCTGCTTGTGGTACCAGACGTGCCTCAATGCCCTTTCTAGTGCCCATCCAGACAACAGGTACCCCACGATTAATTAATTCCTGTGCAACTGCAAGCGCTGGATAAACGTGACCACCAGTACCACCTGCCATAATCATTACTGGCTGCATTTTTACACTACTCATGCAGCCTCCCTCACCAGTTCACCGACTGTTTTATTCTGTTTTTTCTTTTTGCTTTCCGCTGTTCTCGACGACTTTCTTGGAGATGATTTTCTGGTCATCGCCTGCCCACTTGAACATTCATATGCAATTCTTAATAGCAGGCCTATCGATGCACATATTACAATCAGGCTACTACCGCCATAACTCATGAATGGCAATGTTAAGCCTTTTGTTGGCAACACCCCCATATTGACACCGATATTGATAAATGCCTGTAGCCCTATCCATATACCTATTCCATATGCAAGATATGACGCAAACTGATTGCCACAGGCTTCCGCTTTTCTGGCAATCATAAATATTCTAAATACCAGCAATGTAAATAATGTTATGACCACTAGCACACCAAGCAGCCCGAGTTCTTCTGCCATTACAGCAAAAACAAAATCCGTATGTGCTTCTGGCAAATAAAATAACTTTTGTACACTACCACCTAGCCCTGCACCCGTTAGCCCACCAGATCCAATGGCAATCAAGGATTGGGTTAACTGAAACCCAGTATCAAAGGGATCCGCCCAGGGGTTAACAAAAGCTGTTAAGCGTTGTAATCGATACGGTGATGACATAACCAGCAATGTTGCCGCAGCACCAAACAAAGTAATTACTGCTATAAACTGACTGAACCTGACACCAGCTAAAAACGTCATTGCCAATACAGTTGTCATTATTACGACTGATGCACCAAAATCCGGTTCCAGCAATAAAAACATACACACCAAACCAACCATAATCATTGGCTTAATAAAACCCCAGAGGCTACTTCGAACTTCATCACCATGACGGACTAGATAACCCGCCACATAAACCATTAAAAATAGTTTCACGACTTCAGATACCTGAAGATTAAATAAACCTACAGGTATCCAGCGAGTAGAACCATTTACTGTTTTACCTATACCCGGCACCAGCACCAGTATCACCATCACAAATGAACAGGCCAACAACAGCATGCCTGCTTTTTCCCAGTAGACCAGACGTATTTTAAAAATCATCATAGCTGCAGCCACACCAATGCCTACTGCAATCAACTGACGATAGAGATAATAAAATGGTGTTGAGGTTTTGCTATCTGCAATACTTATTGATGCAGATGCAACCATTATCAAGCCCATCACCAACAGGCTTGTTGCCAGAAATAAAACTGCACCATCAAGTCCTTCCAGCATCACAGGCTTTTTACTGTCTCTACTAGAGAGCATTTGTGATTGTTGAAACAGCAGCGCCAGATTCATCTTAACGCCTCTACTTCTTTTACAAATACTTCACCTCTGTGCTCATACCCTTTAAACATATCAAAACTTGCACAGGCCGGCGATAACAGTACCGTATCGCCCGATTCAGCCAACTTATATGCTAACTCTACGGCTTCATGCATATCGCTCGCATTACTGGTTACCAGTGAATGCTTTTTAAATTCACTTTCAATCAGCGATGCATCTTCTCCGATTAGTACAGTTGCGCGTACCTTTTCTGTTGCTGCCTCTGCCAGAGCACTAAAGTTCTGACCTTTTGCGACTCCACCCGCTATCAGGATCAACTTATTGTCCGTACTAATACCATTTATTGCAGCAACAGTTGCTCCAACATTTGTCCCTTTAGAGTCATTCACCCATTTAATATTATTAATTTCTGTCACAAATTGCGCACGATGTGGCAACCCTTTAAAGCGGGTCAGAGTAATCAGCATATCTGTAATAGGTAGATTTGCTGCCTCACCTAGTGCTAACGCAGCCAATACATTCGCAATGTTATGTTTTCCTGCAATGTTAACTGCACTCTCTGCAATTAATTTTTTATTTCCTTTACATAGCCAGCGCTCACCATTGATATTGCATACACCAAAATCACTATTGTCAGGCTCAAGCAAAGTAAACCCACTAATAAATGCCTGATCAGATATCATATTTACAACACAGCTATCATCTCTATTAATGACTGCTACCTTGCAGTTATTATAAATTCTCTTTTTCGCAGCAGCATATTCATCATAACTGTCATATCTATCCATATGGTCAGGACTAACATTAAGAACCGCTGCTGAAACAGGCTTAAGACTCGACAACGTTTCAAGCTGAAAACTGGAAAGCTCTAAAATATACATATCTGCCTGCACATCCAGCAAATCAAGTACAGGGACGCCTATATTTCCACCTACGACTGCATTTATACCCGCCATCTCGGCCATCTCGCCTAGCAGTTTGATTACTGTACTTTTGCCATTCGAACCAGTAACCGCGATGACCGGCTGATTAACTTGCCTTGCAAATAACTCTACATCACCCAGCACATCAACACCTTGCGCATGAGCATTGGCGATTGCCGGCTCTTTCAGCGATACGCCTGGACTAATAACAATCTGCTTTGCATTTACAAATAGCTCATTCTCAAATTCTCCAAGTACAATTTTTATTCCTGGACACGTCTGCTCTAATTTTTGTAATGAGGGTGGATTCTGACGGCTATCAACAACAATTATGTTTTCACCTTGACGAGAAAAATAACGCGCAGCAGACAGTCCGGTCATTCCTAGACCGACTATCAGTATATATTCAGATTGTTTCATCATTTCTGAATTCATTGCGGTTACCGATGCAGTTACCATATCTTGCCTTAATGTATCTGCTGTTATACTCATTAACTTAAAATCACTCGCTTGCCTAACGCACTTTTAGTGAAGCAAGCCCGATCAACACTAGAACAACTGTAATAATCCAGAATCGCACAATAACTCTTGGCTCTGGCCAGCCTTTTAATTCAAAGTGATGATGTAGTGGTGCCATTCTAAAAATTCTTCTACCGGTTAACTTAAATGATGCTACTTGAAGAATTACCGACACTGTTTCCATAACAAACACACCACCCATGATCACCAATACCAGTTCCTGACGTACCAGCACTGCTACCACACCTAGCGCAGCTCCTAAAGCAAGTGCACCAACATCACCCATAAACACCTGTGCTGGGTATGTGTTGAACCATAGAAAACCCAGACCAGCACCGACCAGTGCACCACAAAACACAACCAACTCACCCACACCACTGATATATGGAATACCTAAGTAGTCAGAAAAATTTGCATGACCTGTCACATAAGCAAACACACCCAGTGCACCAGCAACCATAACGGTTGGCAGTATGGCAAGACCATCAAGCCCATCGGTTAGATTTACTGAATTACTACTACCAACAATGACAAAATATGTCAGCACAACAAACCCCATCCCCAGTGGCACCATTGCATCTTTTATAAAAGGAATAATTAATGTTGTTTCTATCGGCTGCTGGGCAGTCATATAAATAAACACTGCAGCACCAAGACCAAATACGGTTTGCCAGAAATACTTACTTTTTGCAGATAGACCTTTACTATTGCCACCTTTTAGTTTTTTAAAATCATCAACAAAACCGATTCCACCAAACAATAAGGTCACTACCAGTGCAATCATCACCTGTCGATTTTCTATGTCCATCCATAGTAATGTGCTCACCGCAACAGACACGAGTATTAAGGAGCCACCCATGGTTGGTGTCCCTGCTTTAGATAAATGCCCCTGCGGTCCATCATCTCTTACATTCTGCCCAATTTTATACATAGTCAACTTACGAATCATCGCCGGACCAACGATGAGTGAAATCACTAACGCAGTTAACGTACCGAGTATTGCTCGAAAAGTTAAATAGCGGAAAACATTAAAGCCACTTTCGAACTGTGTAAGGTAATCTGCAAGCCACAATAGCATTAGCTATCTCCCCTCGTTAAAGCTGCAACAACCTGTTCCATATGCATAAAGCGTGAACCTTTAATTAGAACACCTAGCTTTGACGGCTGATTTCTCTCAATATAATCAATCAGATCATTTTTGTTCTCAAAATGCTTTGCGTTTGTACCAAACGCATCAACAGCATGCTTACTTGCATTACCCGTTGCCAGCAAACAGGTCACACCATTTGTTCGTGCTTTAATTCCAGCGTCAAAGTGAAGACGTATTTCATCTTCACCCAGTTCGCCCATATCACCCAACACCAACCAGTGCTCTCCTGGCAATTCTGTTAACACCTCTATTCCTGCGCTTAAAGATGCCGGGTTTGCATTATATGTATCATCAATTACAGTTAAGACATCATTTACCTGATGCACATCTAAACGACCTTTTACTGATTTGAATTCATTCAATGCTTGCATGATTTTCTCACCAGAAACTAAACAGGCCACAGCCGCAGATATAGCCGCTAATGCATTCATCACATTATGAACACCTGGAACCTTTAACATCACTTTTAGCCGTTCATCACTATAAGCCTGATGATTGATTGTAACCATTAACTGCTTTTTCTCGCCTGAGCTTTCTAATTGCCCATACACTGTCGCGTTTTTATCCTGCATCGAGAATGTAATCATTTCATATGTTTTACATACGGATTGCCAGTAATCAGAGTATTTGTCATCCATATTTATTACTGCAACACCATCCTCTGTCAGGCCCTGATATATTTCACCTTTAGCCCTGGCCACTCCATCTAATGAGCCAAAGCCATCCAGATGTGCTGGCCCTGCATTTGTAATAATTGCCACATCAGGCTGCGTAAGTTTCGTTAAATATGAAATCTCACCCGCATGATTTGCACCCATTTCAATAACAGCAAATTTTTCATCCTTCATCCTAAATAGTGTCAGCGGTAATCCTATGTCATTATTAAAATTACCCCGCGTTGCAACAACACTACCCTGCTTTTCAAGAATCGCAGCGATCATTTCCTTAACGGTTGTCTTTCCATTGCTTCCTGTAACACCAACTACTTTACCAGGAAATTTTTCACGCCATGCAGCGGCCAATTGTCCTAACGCCAACCGCGTATCAGTCACTTTCAAGTAAGGCAACTCTGTCTCAATCGTCTTGTCAACAACTACTGCAACTGCTCCTCCAACTTTTGCAGTATTTATATAATCATGGCCATCAAAATTTTCACCTTTTATCGCAACGAACAAGTCACCGGATTTCATTTGGCGCGTATCGATACAAACCGATTCGAACTCAACATCTATACCTGACATTTCTGCCTGAAGAATATCCCTGGCCTGCTGCAATGACATCATGCATGTCCCTCCAGATATTTCATCGCAGTTTTTTTGTCACTAAACGAAATTTTGTTCTGTCCAATTATCTGGTATTCCTCATGTCCTTTACCTGCTATTAGAATCAGATCATCAGCTGATGCCATTTCAATTGCCTGTTGAATTGCTTTTTCCCTGTCACGTTCAACAATCAGATTCACAGATGTATCTATGCCTGTTTTAATCTCATCAATTATATTATCAGGATCTTCATTTCTTGGATTATCATCTGTAACAATCACAAGATCAGAATAAGTATCGGCCGCTTTCGCCATTAATGGTCGCTTACCTGCGTCTCTGTCACCACCACAGCCAAATACACAGATTAATTTCCCTGAAGTGTGCTTTCGCACATTTTCTAAGGCCTGTGTTAACGCTTCAGGTGTATGAGCATAATCAATAACAACAGCTGGCTTATCTTTCACAGTTAGCATTTCCATTCGGCCACTAACTGTTTTTAAATTCTCAAGGCGCTTCACAGCCTGATTAAAGCTCATACCACTTTGTAACAAAACACAGAAACATGCCAATGCGTTATAAACATTAAATTCCCCCATTAAGGATAATTTAACACTTGCTTCACCCTGAGAGCTTTGCAACACAAATGAAATACCTGTTTCATTAAGCTTTATAAGCTCAGCATATGCATAGTTATCACTCTGCATAGCTTTGGCTTTATCAAAGCCATACAGCCAAATCGTTCTTCTGCCATCTCTTTGATCGTAAATTTCCTGACCAAACTCATCATCAATGTTTAACACCAGCGATTTTGCTGCCTGTGCTCCAAATAATTTTCTTTTAGCATCACGGTATGCTTCAACGCTCCCATGGTAATCAAGATGGTCTCTTGTAAGATTTGTCAACACAGCCACATCAAATTTCACACCTGAGACACGATTTTGATCTAGCCCATGCGAGGAAACTTCCATCGAAACTGAAGTAACACCCTGCTCCTGATATTCTGAAATCATTTGATACAAGCTGATTACATCTGGTGTAGTATGTGTAGACTGCGCCATATTACCTACAGGACCATTACCCAGCGTACCGATAACAGCCGCTGAAGAATTTTCAATATTCATGGCTTGCGCAACAAAATGACTTACCGTCGTCTTACCATCTGTTCCTGTAATACCTGTAAGAAATAATGAATTGGTTTGATATGAATATATATTTGCTGCAATATCTGCAAGTTTACGATGCAGATTCTTAACAGGCACACACAATACATGCGTCATTAATTTACCGAGAATTTGCTGACAATATTGATCAAAGTCAGCATCACACAATATTGCCACAGCACCTTTTTCAACTGCCATTTCTGCATAAACCAGTCCATGATCAAGCCGCCCTTCCATCGCGACAAAAACATAACCTGGTTCAATTTTCCGGCTATCAAGAGTAACACCTGTTATTTCTATATCAGGCAGATAACCAGCAACATTTACATTTTCCAGTAATTGCTTTAATGTCAGATTCTGCTGATATGTATTCATCGCCGCCATCATGCGCTCTTCGCCCTGTATCTACTCTCAGCTACCTGAAGATTATCAGGCGCTATATTCAATAATCTCAACGCTCCCGAAATAACTTTTGAGAACACAGGCGCCGCCACTTGCCCGCCAAAGTATTTGCCATCTCTTGGTTCGTTTAACATGACAACCATAACTAGTTTTGGATTTGTTGCCGGTGCCATGCCTGCAAACACAGATAAATATCTGTCTTCGGCATAACCACCTGATACAAATTTATGCACGGTTCCTGTTTTTCCAGCTACACGATAGTTAGCGATTGCAGCTTTTGTCGCTGTACCTTCTGCACTAACAACCCGCTCCATCATACGCCTCACTTTTCTGGCCGTTTCCTCAGCCATCACACGCTCACCATCCACTGCTTCCTCTCGTCGTAGAAAACTTATGGGATAGATAACCCCGTCAGCAGCCAATGCTGCATACGCTCTGGCTAATTGCAGCGGTGTAACTGACATGCTGTAACCAAATGACATGGTCGCTCTTTCAAAGTCACTCAAACGGCCTGTTCTTACATTACCCGCTCTTTCACCAGGAAAGCCACTGCCTGTCGAACCACCCAGACCAAGGCTTAAATACATCCCAATATGCTGCTCTGGCTCCATTGATAATGCGACTTTACTCACTCCTACATTACTGGACTTAAGAATGATTTCTTCCAGATTTATTTTTCCATAATCCCGAATATCCTTGATTGTGCTTCCTTGTACTTTGTAATGTCCTGGCGAAGTCCGTACATTATCTTTTTCATGCCAACGACCAGTCTCTAGCGCTGCAGCAATAGTAAACGGCTTAATTGTTGAGCCAGGCTCAAACACATCGGTAACTGATCGGTTTCTGTAAACACCCGGCTTTAACTGGCTGCGGTCATTTGCATTAAATGATGGCTGATTCACCATCGCCAAAACCTCACCCGTATCAACGTCCAAAACCACTGCAGATCCTGCAATGGCTTTATGTTCTTTAACTGCCGACTTCAACGATCGGTAGGCTAGATATTGTATTCGCCGATCCAGACTCAGATGAATCGGCTGTCCCGGCTCTGCTGGCCGCAACCTTTCCACATCATCTATAACCTGACCCAGCCGATCTCGAATAACTTTTTTCGCTCCTGGCTCACCGCTCAGCCAATCATCATATGCCAGCTCCAGCCCTTCTTGGCCTTTATCATCGACATTAGCAAAACCCAGCACATGCGACGTAACTTCACCAGCTGGGTAGTAGCGCTTGTATTCTCTCTGCAGGTAAACACCTTCTATAGCCAGTGCTTTTACTTTTTTACCTATCTCTGGAGAAACTTGTCTCTGAACATATAAAAACTCTCTTGATGTATTTTTCTGAATTTTATAGATCAGGTTTTCTGCATTAATTTCCAGCACGCCCGCCAGCTCAATCAACTTACTATCAATTTCATTTTTTATTTCTTGTGGATTTACCCATACAGAATCTACAGGGGTGCTGATTGCTAGTGGCTCACCATTTCGATCATATATATCACCTCGATGCGCAGAGATAGGCACCACACGCTGATGACGTGAGTCACCCTGTTGCTTGAAAAACGCCTGGTTCACAATCTGCATTTCCAATGCACGCCACAACAAACCACCGACGGCCAGTGCAAATACTGACAGTACGACCATGCGTCTAAATTGATAATGTGGTTTGTAATTTTTGTTTTTCATTGTCTTATATATTGAATTTCATTTGCTCCAGGCAATTTCATTTTCAACTGTTTTCTTGCAACATCTTCAATCCGACCATGTGACGACCATGCACTTTGCTCAAGCTGCAAACGCCCCCACTCAATATCTAACTCATCAATTTGTTTATGCAGCTCCTGCAACTGCACAAACAATTTTCTTGACTCATGCTTACTGTAAATAACACCTAATGCAGATCCCATAATAGCCAGCACCAACAACCCAACCACTGACCATATCAGCTTCACGAAACTCTCTCTAACACTCTTAATACCGAACTTCTTGCCCGAGGATTTTCTTCTAGTTCTCGCTTACCGGGCTTGATAGCCTTACCGACCAGCTTATATGGCTGCACTAACTCACTGGCCATTATCGGTATATCCTTAGGTATTTTCGGGCCTCGCGAAACATCGCGAAAAAAGCGCTTCACCATACGGTCTTCCAGCGAATGAAAACTAATCACAGCCAGTCGACCTTTTACTGACAATACATTCAGCGCAGCACTTAATGCCTTTTCCAGCACTTCCAGTTCACGATTAATATAAATACGTATTGCTTGAAAACTTCTTGTTGCGGGATGCTTATTTTTATCCTTCACTGGCATCGCCTGCTCTATAATCCTTGCTAGATGTAACGTGTCCTCAATTTTCGCCTGCTGCCGCTCCTCAACAATTGCGTGAGCTATTCGCCGCGCAAACTTCTCTTCACCATAATTCATTAATACACTGGTCAGATCATATTCTTCCACTGTTGCCAGCCACTCTGCAGCTGACTGCCCCTGCTGCGGATTCATGCGCATATCCAGCGGACCCGACCTTATAAAACTAAAGCCTCGCTGCGCATCATCTAACTGCGGCGAAGACACACCAATATCCAGCAATACCCCATCGACCTTTCGCAGCAAACCCCTTTCTGCCACTACTGACTCAAGCACCTCAAAGTTCTGCTGCACAATCTCAAAGCGAGACTCATTAGCAAACTTCTGTCGAGCAACCTCAATTGCCCGCGGGTCCTGATCCAGTGCCAGCAATCGCCCCTGAGAGCCCAGCTGCTGCAAAATTTTTTCACTGTGACCGCCACGCCCAAACGTACCGTCCAGATAAACACCATCCGGCTTAATCGCTAAAGCATCGACCGCCTCCTGCAATAGCACCGGCCGATGATGATCATTCTCACTTGCCATTAGAACGACAAGCTTTCCAGCGCACCAGGCAGCTCACCATCATCACCTTCAACCTCATCTAGCCAGGCCTGCTGATTATCACTCCACACCTGTTCATCCCAGATCTCGAATTTCTTTCCCTGACCGATGAGAACACAGCGTTTTTCCAGGCTCGCATAATCTCTGAGCATAGTTGGCAGCAGAATACGCCCCTGGCTATCAAGCTCGACTTCGGTTGCATGCCCCACCAGCAAGCGCTGCATCAGACGAGACTGCTTATTGAGACTTGGCAGGCTAACTAACTTCTGTTCAATTACTTCCCATTCGTGCTGTGGGTACACCAGCAAACAACGATCTGGATCAACCGTCACAATCAATCGCCCACCACAAGCCTCCATGAGCTTGTCACGGTAACGGGATGGTATAGCCATACGGCCTTTTGCATCCAACGTTAGATTGTTTATGCCTCTAAAGATCATTGCAGATAGCTTTTGTCCGTTTTGGTTTTATGCGACTGCTTTACCAGCACGCCTCTCGAGAAATGCATTATTACCCACACTTACCCACATTTCCCCACATAACCGAACTATAGGTACCACGCACCACCACTGTCAAGCAAAATTAGACTTTAAATAGTGAATTTTTCCCTTATATGACAACAACTTAGAGCCATTTCACAGAAAATCAAGAACGACGGACGGAATAAAAAAATAGAACTCAACGAGTTATGAAATAAAGCTCATAAATCACTTTAAGTTTGGAGAGATTTAAGGATCTGATATTGGAAAATACGCCGAATGGCGAGAAAAAGTAAAGCTGGCCTGTAAGCCGGGTTCTGTGCAGTCAAAAACTGCGGCAATCATTCATCTAGGGCGCACATTACTGTACACCTCAAGCAACCTACCCAGAAGCAGCGCGGGCCACGCCTCAGCTTCTCTATTTGGTCTTGCTCCGAGTGGGGTTTACCTTGCCACAACTGTTACCAGCTGCGCGGTGCGCTCTTACCGCACCATTTCACCCTTACCTCAATGAGGCGGTATTCTTTCTGTTGCACTTGCCGTGGGTTCACACCCCCCAGGCGTTACCTGGCACCCTGCCCTGCGGAGCCCGGACTTTCCTCTCTGCAACTTGTGTCACACAGCGATTGCCCGGCCAGCTTCAGCGCAGACTATAGCACAGAAAAATTCAGCCGCGACTGTTTTTCTTGCGGGCCCATTTCCCCAGAAATCTGTTAAGGATGTTATTACGAGGTAAAACCGGCAAGGGGTTACGCTTTCTTAAACCAATTTTTTCCTGAAGCGCCTGCAAGCCACTATGAGAAGAGGAATATTTCAACCCTTCTTGAATGGATTCAACCGCATTCAGCCGATTACAGAGAAAAATTTCAGCTCGCACCAGATTCATATAGATATCACCATCAAACGGATATAACGACGCAGCTTTTCGACAATCATCAATGGACGCACGATCCCCACAAAGCACTTTAGTTAATCCATAATATGAGCGATATCGATAAAAGCGGCTATCTGATTCATTAACTGTTTCCAGAGCTCTCCGAAAACAGCTTGACGCCTCCTCAACCAGACACTGCTCCAGGTACTCCACACCCCTGATAAAATCATCACAACATTGGCTGAAGTCGAGATACCCCACCCTGACATATGTCACTATAACCTCCTTGTTACCGTGTAAAAACTCAAAACAGCTCAGACAGTGACCCAAATCAACGAACCTGCACTACTCTCCCTAAACCGACCGAGCAACCCGATGGTAAGACTGATGACCTCATCTTATCGGCACCGAACATGTAGACTCCAACAGCTGTATGATATTTGTCAACATGTCCATCCATTTATAAATTTCAGGCAAAAAAAACCACAGGCTTTAAACCTGTGGTCAACCACGCTAATACCCTGTTTATCCCTGCGAGCATTCTCCTGCAAAGACGTCCCTGAACATTTTTATACTATTAATTAATCCTGCCTTAGCAGTTTGCCCAAGGCATGATTTAATGGATGGCTTCTAGGAAGAAATGGCAAAGCAGTACGCTGCCGTATTCCTAGCTGCTCTCTCATCTGTCGCAACCCTGGGTGGCGATTATCAATCTGCAAGCCCTTCTTAAGAGCAATAACAACGGCCTTACGATTTTCATAATACCATTCTGCCCTGGCCAGATTAAGAAACACATCGCCATCATGCAGCTCACCTTTTGCAGCATGTCGACACATTTCAAGCCCTGTCGAATCACCTGATAGTACTTTAGCAAGACCACAGTAGGACTCATATTTATTACGGTAAACATCCGCTCTGTCTACCGACTCATAAGCCTTCTGAAAATGATCTATCGCACTTGGCATTGATCGGCCTTTTAATAGAGTAACCCCCTCTACAAAATCATCACAACACGAACGAAAATCTTCATATACAACGTGTAACGGTCCCATCTTTCACTCCATCAATGAAAATTGAAATATGTACCAGCCAGACATTAATAAGCCTTAGTACATGACCTTTTCATACTTTTTTCATTTGGATGCTTACAGACTCAAACTCTTATACGACAATACCAATATGCTAAATCTTTGTGTTCATGTCGCGGCTGCAAGCCACATCCAGAATCATTGCATGCACTGTACCCACCAAAACATATTTATATTATAAACAACAAGTTAGTATTTTGCTGGCGAATACTGGAACAAAAAGATTCTAACGTTTGTAAAAGGAATCGACACGGTTTTTTTGCATTTTTTATGTTTTTTTCGATGATTTGAATTATAAGATAAATATCAACAACTTAGATTACAAAAAAAGTGACAGACAGATCGACACTCGTGTCATGACAGCATTAATTAAAACATTGCATTTAATTGCATTTCAGCTACTTAGCAACCATCTCGAGTGCCAATTTATAGACATGATTCTTCTTCAAACCGGTAATTCTGGCCGCCAATTTACTGGCTTGTTTCACAGTCAACTCATCTAATAAAGGCCCCAAAACCTGCTTTAATGCTAAAGATTGCTCATCTTTTGACTCTGCTGCCCCCTGTAGAACCAATACAAACTCACCTTTCTGCTGATTTGCATCATTTTGGAGCCATTCTCTCAATTCAGACAATTCACAACGATGCACAGTCTCATAGGCTTTTGTTAACTCTCTCGCCAGAACCACCAGTCTCTGCCCACCGAAAACACAGTTCATATCATCTACAGAGTCTACTACCCGATGGCTGGACTCATAAAAAAGCAGCGTTTCCTCACGCTGATTAAGCCCCTCAAAGAACTGCAGTCGAGCAGCCTTTTTATGCGGCGGAAACCCGACAAACAGAAAACGATCCGTAGGTAACCCAGAAGCGGAAAGCGCGGTAACCGCAGCACAGGGGCCCGGTATAGGACTAACTTTAACACCCGCATCATGAGCCGCCCTTACCAGGCGATAACCAGGATCACTCATTAACGGTGTACCGGCATCTGAAATTAACGCAATACTTTTTCCAGACAGAAGCTTTTCAATAAAACCTGGTACCAGTTTTTCTTCGTTATGCTCATGACATGCCTGCATCGGGGTATGCACACCGTAATACATCATTAGTGTTTTACTATGACGGGTATCTTCAGCAGCGATTAACTCGACGCCCTGTAGCACTTCTACCGCACGCTGCCCCATATCCCCTCGATTACCGATAGGTGTGGGTACAATATAAAGAATGCCCTGTTTCATTGACAGTTAACGCTCCACGCAAGATACTGAAAAAATTAGATTCAGGTGAATATGAAGCCCGGATCACAAATCAGTTTAAGAAAATTAGGCGAAGCGCTGTCAAACTCTTATAATGAGCCCACAGAACACAAATTAAACACTTACGCCGTAATGCAATCCGGCAATCATAACATCACTTGACCACGCACTGGATAATGACTTTACATTTACGACTCAGCTTTATAACTACCCTGCTCTTGCTTCTAATTGGCTGCGCTCCTGTTGCAACCTTAACCACAGATATGGGGCAAACACTGTCAGACCCAACTGATGCTGACCTACAAGCAGGCACTGAAACCTCAGATTACTACCTGCAGCAAGCTGAGTTATCCACAGGTGAACAACGCAATAGCTTTCTGATACAGGCTGCACAACTGTTGTTACAGGAAGGCAATTATGAATCCGCCCTCACACAATTAAACCTGATTAATAGAGAATTAACTTCACCCATCGATAATAATGAGATTGAGCTAGTTACTGCTGAATTATTCATTTTACAGGGGCAAAGCCGTGATGCCTTAAAACAGCTATCAGGGATAACTGGCCGACTCGATGAATTTCAACAAACCCGACTAATGCGCTTACGCGCACAAGCTTTTCTCGATGCGGGCTATCCATTTGAGTCCGCCAAAACCAGAGTACAGATGGATTCTCTAATATCAGATGAATTTGAATCTGAACTTAATCACCAGGCAATCTGGGAAGCGCTTTCACTGCTCCCCAAGACTAGCTTACAACAAGCCAGCAGCGCCCCTCTCAACAAGCAGTTTCTTGGATGGATTGAACTGGCAAGAATCGCTAAAAACGCACAGATAGACTGGCAACGACTGCAAGATGACATCTATCGCTGGAGTCAGGCCTATCCAAAGCATCCTGCGTCAGCGACTTTCATTAAAGACCTGGGTTACAAGCAAACTGAACTCATCGAGAAACCTGATCATATTGCTGTTCTACTTCCACTGAGCGGTCGTTATGCCCAGGTTGCTGCAGCCATTCGTGAAGGCATACTTACCGCCTATTACCAGCACCCAGACAAAAGCTTTATGCCAAGAATTAGCTTTGTCGACACAAGCGAAAATCAGGCAGCAATTTGGAATTATTATAAACAGGCAACTGACCTTGGTGCCGACTTCATTATTGGTCCATTTTTGAAATCTGCCGTAGACACCCTATCTCGCAGTCCGCAAATGGAAGTCCCAACCCTGACACTGAACTACTCATCAGAAAAGACCGAACACAGCGGACATCTTTACCAGTTTGGCTTATTACCAGAAGATGAAGCTCACCAGTCTGCTGAAATGGCGATTCGTCAGGGGCGCACTCACGCGGCGGTATTAGTCCCTGACGGAGACTGGGGGAATCGCTTGAGAAACGCCTTTCAACTCAGGTTCGAAGAATTGGGCGGCAAGGTAGTCAGTGCGCAGACCTATACTCCCAATAGCAACGATTTCAAGCGCCCAATACAATCAATGCTAAACATTAGCCAGAGCTATCGTCGATATCAACGCATACAGAGCATTACCAATCTCAATATGAAATTTATTCCGTACAGAAGGCAGGATGTTGACATGATCTTTATGGCTGCCACACCCAAGGATGCGCGCCAACTTAAACCTCAATTTAAATTCCATTACGCAGGAGAAATCCCCGTTTACTCAACTTCACATGCTTTCACGGGTCAACTTAACAAACAGGCAGATAGGGACATTGATAATTTGAACTTCTGCGATATGCCATGGATTCTCAATGCACCCAGCATTTTCAAACAGTCTTTAATCAATTACTGGCCTCAACAACAGCGCTACACACGCTTTTTTGCAATGGGTGTTGATGCCTACAATATTATTCCTTTTCTGGGACGTCTCAAAGGAAAAACCTACGAGCGTTTTTCAGGGCAAACTGGCAACTTATATCTAGACCAGTTCAATCGCATCCACCGTGAATTACTCTGGGCGAGCTTCGAACAAGGTATCCCGAAACTCATCGACATTAACACCATGCCTGCAAGGTTTGCTCTCGATGAAACTCAGCCAGATAAAAAGTCGATTCACTAAAGGTAAAACAGCAGAAATGCTGGCCTGTGATTATTTAAAACAAAATGGCCTTACTCTCATTGAACAGAATTTTCATGGCCGCCAGGGTGAAATTGACATTATAATGCAGCATCTTGATACTCTGGTATTTGTTGAAGTTCGCTATCGAAAAAACCATGACTTCGGTGGTGCCGTCGCCAGCATTACACTACAGAAACAGCATAGAATTCGTCAAACAGCCCTGTATTATATGCAGAAACAGGGCCGTGAGCTTAACGCCCGTTTTGATGTCATTGCAATGACTGGAACAAATGAAATACATATCGACTGGATTCAAAACGCATTTTAATCAGACACCATGAATTTAAAAGACATTATTAGCAGCAACTTTCAACAAAGCATCGAGTGCAAACATGTTACATTCGACAAAACCCACAACAGCATTGCTCAAGCCTCACGAGTCATGACAGAAAGCCTACTAGCAGGTGGAAAAATACTAACCTGTGGTAATGGTGGCTCAGCCGGTGAGGCTCAGTTATTTTCATCTAAAATGCTTAATCGTTTTCAGATGGAACGTCCCGGGCTACCAGCAATAGCCTTGTCAACTGATACATCAACACTTACATCCATTGCAAACGACTTTAATTATGATCAGATCTTTTCACGCCAGATTTCTGCTCTAGGACAACCTGAAGATGTATTACTTCTGATTACTACCAGCGGTAATTCAGGCAATCTCGTCAGCGCTATTGAAACCGCACACGAGCGCGGCATAAAAGTCATCGCCCTGACCGGTCAAAGTGGCGGCGAAGTTAGCTCAAGACTCAAATCAGGTGATACAGAGATTCGAGTTGAAAACGACTCTCCACTGCGCATTCAGGAAACTCACCTGCTTATCATTCACTGCCTTGGTGATCTTATCGATGCACAATTACTCGGCAGCTGAGATGACAGACGAGTTAATCTATACTGCCAGATTGTAAAAACATTAAACATGAATGAAAATTTTATTAATCAGCTTGCTAAGATTGTTACCAAAAACAACCTTCTGACAGACCCTGCCGAGTGCATCGCCTACAGTTATGACAACAGTCGTCGTCAATCACTTCCCACTGCCGTCATCTTCCCTGTTACAGAAAATGAAGTTCAGAAGATTGTGCAATGCTGTAACCTGCACCAGATACCTCTGATTGCTCGTGGACGGGGCACAGGCACAACAGGAGCAACCGTTCCGCTAAATAATGCACTCGTCATTTCTTTTGAACGTATGAACCGGATACTCAGCATTGATTTCGACAATCGAAGCATTGATGTTGAACCTGGCGTTACAAATCTCGAAGTACAACAGGCCGTTGCTACAGCTGGTTTTTTCTGGCCACCCGACCCCACCAGCGCTGCCTTCTGTAGCGTAGGCGGAAATCTTGCATATAACTCAGCAGGCCCTCGTGCAGTTAAATATGGCACCTGTCGTGAAAACACATTAGGGCTTCGCGCTGTAACCGGTAATGGCGAACTAATTCAATGTGGTGTGCATACAACTAAAGGCGTTGTGGGTTACGATCTAACACGCCTGCTAATAGGCTCTGAAGGCAACCTTGCACTCATTACTCGCGCAACTCTTAAACTTAGCCCTTTACCTGAATCAAAAAGAACATTAAAAGCCAGCTATGAGAGCATTGATGCGGCAGCACGTGCCGTATCAAAAATCATGGCACAGCCTATAACACCCTGCGCACTCGAGTTTATGGACAAAAATGCACTGGACATGGTACGCGATTACTCCAGCGCCAACTTACCTGAAAACGCTGATGCCATGCTGATGATCGAGGTTGATGGTAGAAAGGATTCTATCGATGATGACACGTTGCTAATTGCAAACGCCAGCGTCGTTGAAGGACATTTAAAAACCGAATCCGCTACAACTGAAGCAGAAGCCGAAGCTTTATGGCAAACCCGAAAAGCCTTATCACCCTGCCTGAGAAAAATAGCCCCGAAGAAAATCAATGAAGATGTTGTCGTACCCGTTTCAAACATACCTGCACTGATTAACGGCCTGGATAAACTGAGTCAGCATCATAATATAAAAATCGTTAATTTTGGTCATGCAGGTAACGGAAACATTCACGTTAATTTACTTGTAAACCCCGACAATCCTCTTGAAATGCAGGCCGCTAGAATCTGCCTGAACGATGTATTCGATTTGGTATTAAATCTAAAAGGAAGCCTTTCCGGCGAACACGGTATTGGCCTTGAGAAACGTGATTTTGTTTATAAGGAACTTGGAAAAACTGAAATCGAAATCATGCGACAGATTAAACAGGTATTTGATAGAAACAGCATTCTTAACCCGGGGAAAACCTTACCTGAATGAACAGCCAGAACTGACTGCTAAACTATTCAGTTTATAATAAAATTGTCCACCAGCTTACTTAACAACTCTAAGCGAGGGCTTGGATTTCGAACTGGTATCGGGATCGCTACCATCAGGTGGCTCAGGTGAGGTTGGCTCATCATTAAACATCATACCCTGACCATTTTCCCTTGCGTAAATTGCCATTACCGCTTCAGTAGGCACAAAAAGCTCAACCGACTGGCCGCTAAAGCGTGCACTAAAACTCACGGCGTCATCCCCAAGGGTTAGCCCTTGAACAGCCATTGGCGCTATATTCAGGACAATCTTATTATCCTGAATATATTGCGGCGGGACATCAACTCCCTCTACCTCTGCATCAACCAGGATGTAAGGCGTTACACCATTATCAACAATCCATTGATATAGTGCTCTAATTAAATAGGGGCGACTCGATGTCATGACTCAGGCTCGTACTGTACGACTAACTTAATAATAGCCGATCTATAACCGCATTTCCCTTTCTGACTCAGTCAGGCTCAACTGGAATGCATCACGCGCAAATATTCGTTGCGCATAATTAGACACCGCCTTTGCCTCTTCTGGTAATTCTATACCCAGCACTGGCAAGCGCCAGATTAACGGTGCAATCGTTGCATCAACCAGGCTAAACTCTTCACTCAAAAAGAATGGCATAACTTTAAACAGCTCATTAGAGGCGACTATGCTTTCACGCAACATTTTGCGTGCCTTGGCAGCACTTTTTTCACCTTTGTTCATGATGTCATGCATCAGTGGGTACCAGTCTTTTTCTACACGATGTAACGCTAGTCGAGTTTTTGCACGCGACACAGGATCAACCGGCATCAGTGGCGGGTGGGGAAAACGCTCATCCAGATATTCAACGATTACACGAGAATCGTAGAGCACCAGATCTCGATCAATCAGAGTTGGCACGGTGTTATAAGGATTTAGCTCAGACAGATCTTCCGGTGGTGACTCAATGTCGACTTCAATCGCTTCAAAAGTGATATCCTTTTCTGCCAGTACAATACGTGCCAGATGGCAGTATGGACAGGTCGGCGAAGTAAACAAATTCATTACGGATCTGCGATTGGCGAGTGTCGTTGACGCCATAGTTTTTATGCCTCAAATCAAAAAATCATAAGTCAGAAGAACAAAATCGCCAGCCGAATATTGATAGTAACTGACTACTACCAATTCCGGTCTGACGACTTCAAACTGGTGACTAATTAGTGAACGTCTTTCCAGTACTCTTTCTTCAGCAGATATGCAATAACCGCGAAGATTAACAGGAATACAATCACCTTGGTACCAAGACTCTTACGCTCTAGCTGAACAGGTTCAGCCATATAGACCATAAAGTTTACCAGATCACCTACGAATGCATCGTATTCTTCAGCTGACATTGTGCCTGCCTGAACAATTTCCATGCCTTCAAAGATTTTCTTTTCATTACCATCAGCCCCTGTTTCAACGCTGAAGTTCGCTTTCTGCAAACCCTGCATTTCCCACAGTACATGCGGCATACCCACATCCGGGAATACCATATTGTTCATACCCGTAGGGCGTGAATCATCCATATAGAATGTACGCAGGTAGGTGTACAACCAGTCAGCACCTTTTGCACGCGCGATGACCGTCAGACCAGGAATCTTTGTACCAAAGGCTTCCTTTGAATAATCCTCAGTCATTGCCACTTTCATCAGTTCACCTACTTTGGTCTTTTCACCTTTTGCATCACGTGTAGAGATTAGCTTTTCGCTAACCTCAACATCGCTCATGCCAGTGTCCATACCAATTCGGTTATAACGCATATACTCAGCAGCATGACAGCTCAGACAGTAATTAGCAAAGCCTTCAGCACCACGTTGCAGTGATTCCTGATCCGTTAGATCAACAGGTGCCTTGTCCAGCGGAAAACCACTGCCAGCGGCCAATAACTGACCAGAAAACGCGACAAGAATTACGCTTAATAGTTTTCTACCAATTAATTTCATTTGGTAATCCTCTCTGGTACAGGTTTAGTTTTTTCGTTCTTCGAAGTGAAGTACAGGGCAATAAAGAAGCCGAAGTACACAACACTAAAGATCTGAGCCAGCAGCGTCAGCGTTGGTGTAGCAGGCATCATACCTAACCAGCCAAGTACAAAGAATGAAATAACAAACGCAACCAGCAATACCTTGAAGCTGGTACCACGATAGCGGATAGACTTCACTTTACACTGATCGATCCACGGTAACAGGAACAGCACAACAATCGCCGCACCCATTGCGATAACACCCAGCAGCTTGTCTGGAACCGCACGTAGAATCGCATAGAATGGAGTGAAGTACCAAACTGGCGCAATATGCTCAGGCGTCTTCAATGGATCCGAAGGAATAAAGTTAGCATGCTCAAGCAGGTAACCGCCGCCTTCCGGCATAAAGAACACAACGATCGAGAAGAAGATCAGGAATACAACCACGCCTACAATGTCTTTAACAGAGTAGTAAGGGTGGAATGGAATGCCATCTAATGGAATACCGTTCTCATCTTTGTTCTTCTTGATTTCAACACCTTCAGGGTTGTTAGAACCCACTTCGTGCAGCGCGATAATATGCGCAACAACCAGACCGATCAGAACCAGTGGCAGTGCGATAACGTGCAGTGCAAAGAAGCGATTCAGGGTTGCATCAGAGACTACATAATCACCACGAATCCACAGTGTTAATGGATCACCAATAATCGGTAATGCACCAAACAGTGAAATGATTACCTGAGCACCCCAGTATGACATCTGACCCCATGGTAACAGGTAGCCCATGAAGGCTTCTGCCATTAATACCAGGTAGATAAACATACCAAACAGCCACACAAGCTCACGCGGCTTCTTGAATGAACCGTACATCAGGCCACGGAACATGTGCAGATAAACCACCACGAAGAACGCGGTTGCACCTGTAGAGTGGATGTAGCGGATCAGCCAGCCGTAAGGCACATCACGCATGATGTATTCCACCGATGCGAAGGCCATGGCGCCATCAGGCTTGTAGTGCATTGTCAGGAAAATGCCGGAAACAATCTGGATAACCAGAACCAGCAGTGCAAGCGAACCAAAGAAATACCAAAAGTTAAAGTTCTTTGGTGCATAGTATTCGGCCAAATGTTCGTTCCACATTTTTGTAGCTGGAAAGCGATCATCAACCCAGGACATTAGACTTTTAAACATTATGCTTGTCCTCCATCTTCACCGACCAGAATAGTACGCTCAGTCTTGTAGTAGTGTGGAGGTATTTCCAGGTTCAGTGGAGCAGGAACACCAGAATACACACGACCAGCCAGATCAAATTTCGAACCGTGGCATGGGCAGAAGAAACCACCCTTCCAGTCTTCACCTAAGTCTGCAGGTGCCAGGTCTGGGCGGTAAGTTGGTGAACAACCCAGGTGAGTACAGATACCAACCATGACAACCACATCAGGCTTAATAGAACGAGTTGCGTTCTTGGCGTACTCTGGCTGCTGATCATTCTCAGAAGCAGGGTCACGCAAGTTATCATCCAGTGATGCCATATCTTTCAGGTTCTGCTCAGAACGTTTAATGATCCACACTGGTTTACCACGCCATTCCACTGTTACCAGACGACCTTCTTCTAACTTACTGATGTCCACTTCTACAGGCGCGCCTGCAGTCTTGGCACGCTCACTAGGAGCCCAGGAAGCCAGGAAGGGTACAGCAACAAAACCAGCTCCGACAGC
>JBFHVQ010000020.1:0-41764 GCA_041589455.1 Gammaproteobacteria bacterium
ACTGAGTGCTCGACTGATTGGCTATGTCAGGATAAAAGTCATATGGATGATAAGCCATATATACCCATTGCCTGTGGGGATTATGATATCTACGAAATTGCCATTATGCAAAATCGTTTGTTGACATTGCGCATTCATGAATCGTTAAATAGTGATTCAATCATAAACGTTAAACCGCTGGCGCTTGAGATTGAAAAGGGTGCTGAGTATTTAAAATATTCTCAGCCAGGGAATACAGGGGAATCACCCGCAAATGTTGAAAAAATTCGTCTGGATAAAATACAGAAAGCGGAAATAATTAAGGCATGAATGATGTCTACACAATATATTTTTGATGGAACACCTGAAAATTTTAAAGAACTGGTCATTGGCAATTCAATGCGAGGGCCGGTTATGGTTAATTACTGGAGCGCCAGCGCAGGTCCCTGTATGCTCTTATGGCCGAGATTAGAGGCTATTGTTAACGAGTTTTGTGGCCAGTTCTTATTAATTAATATTAATACTGATAAATTCAAGTCATTTGTGCAGAACGAGCTTGGTATCAGAAGTGTGCCGACGATACAGATTTATTTTAATCAACAGGTTGTCGATGTGATTCATGGTGCTGAATCTGAGCAAAGTATTCGTCAAAGACTGGCCCGACACTTACCGCGTTCCTCAGATAGCCTGTTGGTTGAGTCAGTAAAACTTTATAATAATAATCAGGTCGACCAGGCCATCGAAGAGTTAAAAAAAATTCAGGCAATTGACCCTGAAAACCCCCGTGTTGCCACTTCAATTATCAAATTGTTATTTCGCGAGTCACGTTTCGAGGAAATGCATGAGTACATAAAGTTGCAGTCATCAGCGGTTAAAAATAATGAAGAAGTGATTAGTCTGCAGACCCATGCTTACCTACAACAGGAAGCAGCGAATGTGGAAGATAATGAAGCGCTTGAAGTTGAGTTAAAAGCTGAACCAGAAAATGCGTCAGTGTTGTATCAGGCAGCAGCAGTAAAAGCGATCAATGACCAGCTTACAGAGGCGCTGGATATATTACTGAAAGTTCTTGTGGTTGATCCTGAGTACCGTAATCGTCTGCCTGCAAAGACCATGGTGCTATTGATTAATGCACTGGGCAGTCAAACGGAAGAAGCCCGCAGATACCGTGCTCGTATGCTGGACGCCTTAGCAGAAAAAGCGTAAAGCGAGTCTGCTTAAGCTAAAAACAAAAGGAGGGGTTTTAGCAAGTGGCTATCGACTGTCCATGAACTGCTCAATCATTATGACCAGCTGCTCATCAATCTGTTCTTCGAATTCACTCAATGAGCGTTGAAACAGGCTTAGATATTTTTCACATTGTTCCCGAGTCAGTAGTTTATTGTTGAGCCTGTATTGAAGTTCGGGCAGGGATTTATCAAAGCGGGGAATAATATTCCATTGAACAAATTGATCATCAATTTTATTAAATCTTGTCTGGGCGAACTGACAGAAGTCTTCAACGAGCTCAGAGCCTGTCGGCCCTAAACAGCCAGCTTCTACTCTGTACTGTACATTTATTTTTCTATCATCAGGTATGGATTCGTTATTCATCATACTTATTTGTTTCCACGGTCTGAATGTAATCATAGTGACTTGAAATCAAGGCTCAACGTAGAAAGTCAAATTCTTTTTAGTATTGGCACCTATCCTGCAGATCATGAGGTATGAAACAAAATTTGTCAAAATATCGACGGTGACGCTATGAACCAGGATATGGTAATGCAACTCGCCTCACAAACGCTGTGGGTTACGATTCTTATCGGAGGCCCTTTGTTGTTGTCGGCACTAGCGATAGGTTTACTGGTCGGTATGTTTCAGGCAGCGACGCAAATCAATGAAATGACCCTGAGCTTTATTCCCAAGCTGGGTATACTGGTCGTTGCCTTATTAATTTTTGGCCCCTGGATGTTAACCACGATTGTTGACTTCACGCGTACCTTGATTACTGAGATCCCTCTCAGGTTAGGTTAGCTCTATGAGGCAAGTTCATGTTAAGCCTTAGTGTTGAGCAAATAGCGATCTGGTTAGGAGGTTTTTTCTGGCCCTTTGTGCGTATCAGCGCCATGATGATGGCTGCACCGGTATTTGGTGCTCGTATGATGCCAGTACGTATTCGTATTATTCTGGCATTTACCATCAGTGTACTGAGTGCGCCACTATTACCCCCGGTGCCTGCTGTTGATCCAATTTCATTTGATGCCGCAGGTATTATTCTGCAGCAGATACTGATTGGTGTGTCCATGGGCTTTATCGTACAAATGGTTTTTCAGGCGCTGGTGGTGGCTGGTGAAGCGATTGCTAATAGTATGGGCCTGGGCTTTGCTCGTATGGTTGATCCCGCCAATGGGGTTCAGGTGCCAGTAATTTCTCAGTTTTTTATGGTGATGGCAACGTTATTGTTCGTCATTATGAATGGCCATTTGTTACTGATTCAACTGGTGATTCGCAGCTTCGAAATCATTCCTGTGGGAGAAACAGGCCTGTCAGTACCCGCCTTTAGGGCCATTGTCGGCTGGGCTGCAGAAATGTTTGCAGGTGGATTGATGGTGGCTTTGCCAGCAGTCACAGCATTACTGGTGGTTAATGTGGCAATGGGTGTTATTACCCGTGCAGCTCCTCAACTCAATATATTTGCAGTGGGTTTCCCGTTAATGATCATGTTGGGTTTTGTCTTCCTGATGGTTAGCCTTCCCAGTATATTTGCTCAGTTCACCCAGCTGTTAATGGCCAGCTTCGAAAGTATAAGCCAGGTTCTGGAGATGCGTTGATGGCAGAGTCAGAAAACGGTCAGGAACGTTCCGAACAACCCACCCCCAAACGACTTGATGATGCCCGAAAAAAGGGTCAGATAGCCCGTTCCCGTGACTTTAATACCATGATGATTATCGCTGTATCTGCAACCGCATTAATCATGATCGGTCAGTCCATGGTGGCGGATATAAGCCTGCTCATGAATACCTATTTTCAGCCTACGCGAACAGATATTTTTGATCCCATAGGCGTTATTCGCTGGTTTTATTCGGCCATTTTTGATGGTCTCTGGGTTATTGTGCCGTTTCTGGCATTGACTCTTGTGATCGCCTTACTTGCGCCAATTATGGTTGGTGGCTGGGCCTTTAGCAGTGAAGCGTTGGCGCCCAAACTTAGCAAAATCAACCCTATTAAAGGGCTGAAGCGGGTGTTCTCCGCGAAAGGCCTGATGGAGCTGGTTAAAGCCATGGCAAAGTTTCTACTGGTTGCAGCGGTAGCATTATTGGTGATTGGCACAAACGTATCTGATTATCTGAGTCTTGGCTCAATGCCAAAGGAAGCTGCGCTGGCGAGTGCAGGTGAGCTAATTACCTGGGCCTTCCTGTTTTTGACAGTTGCGCTGATGGTGATCGCTGCGATTGACGTACCCTTTCAGATTTATGAACACAAAAAACAAATAAAAATGACGCTGCAGGAAGTCAAAGATGAAATGAAAGATACTGAAGGCAAGCCTGAAGTGAAGAGCAAGGTTCGTCAGTTGCAGCGCCAGATGGCAGAAGCTCGAATGATGGAGGCGATACCCGAAGCAGATGTGGTGGTTACCAATCCGACCCACTTTGCGGTTGCGCTTAAATATGACACAGAGAATATGGCTGCACCCATGGTAGTGGCCAAAGGGGCGGACTTTGTGGCCTCAAATATTCGTCAGGTTGCCACGGCCAATGAAATATTATTGGTGGAAACACCACCTTTGGCACGAGCCTTGTATCACAGTACTGAAATTGGAGAGGAAATACCCCACGGTCTTTATGTGGCGGTTGCTCAGGTACTGGCATACGTCTTTCAGCTTAGAGATGTACAAAAAAATGGCGGCAAAAAACCGTCACAGCCATCCCCCGAGATTCCTGAAGAATTCGAGAAGTTTCTCAATATGCCTGGGGATGATCCCTTGCATTAACAGGCAAACAATAGAGTGGTAGAGAGATGGAAGCGGTATTAAATAATCTACAGAGTTTGACCCGACGTGGTCTCTTGGCGCCATTGATGGTGATTATGCTGATGGCAATGATGATTGTGCCAATGCCGCCGATTGCCCTCGACCTGTTCTTTACCTTCAATATCTGTTTATCGGTGATTGTATTACTGGTGTGTGTATACGCTGGGCGGCCGCTGGATTTTGTCATCTTCCCCACGATTATACTGGTCGCCACTTTATTTCGTCTGGCTTTGAATGTGGCATCGACCCGTGTGGTATTACTGGAAGGTCATACCGGTACTGGTGCTGCAGGGTCAGTGATTGAATCGTTCGGTGAGTTTGTTATTGGTGGTAACTATGCCGTTGGTCTGGTGGTGTTTTCGATTCTGGTGATTATTAACTTTGTTGTGGTCACCAAGGGTGCGGGCCGTGTGTCAGAAGTTAGCGCGCGTTTCACCCTGGATGCGATGCCCGGTAAGCAGATGGCGATTGATGCAGATCTGAACTCGGGTCTGATCGGTCAGGATGAAGCTAGAAAGCGCCGCGAAGAAATTGCTTCTGAAGCAGACTTCTATGGGTCAATGGATGGTGCCAGTAAGTTTGTACGCGGCGATGCTGTAGCAGGCATTCTGATCCTGATTATCAATATTGTTGGTGGGCTGACAATTGGTCTGGCGCAACATGATATGGCGCTGTCTGATGCAGTCCGTAACTATACCTTGTTGACCATCGGTGATGGTCTGGTTGCGCAGATTCCCTCTTTATTATTATCGAGTGCAACAGCCATCATAATCACGCGTGATTCTCGCAGTCATGATATTGGTGAACAGATCAAAAAACAGATGTTCACTAATACCAAAGTGCTGTGGGTAACTGCGGCGATTGTAGGCATTCTGGGGGCTATTCCAGGTATGCCAAACTTTGCATTTTTAAGCATTGCAGCGGCTTTAGTTGGTGCTGCCAAGTGGATAGACCACAAGCAGGAGGAGCAGGAGCTGACGGAGAGAGTACAACTGGAAGAAAAGCCTTTAGAACCTCCTGCACCCAAAGAGTTGTCTTGGGATGATGTGCAGCCAGTTGACCCCATAGGCCTGGAAGTTGGTTATGGCTTGATACCTATGGTGGATAAAAATCAGGATGGCCAGCTACTGGGGCGTATTAAAGGTGTACGTAAAAAGCTATCCCAGGAACTGGGTTTTCTAGTGCACACCGTACACATTCGGGACAATCTGGACTTAAGTCCAACGGCATATCGAATTACTTTAAATGGGGTGCCTGTTGCAGAAAATGCAGTGCACCCAGAGCGTGAGTTGGCGATTAACCCTGGCCAGGTATATGGTGAGTTACAGGGAATTCCCGGCAAGGACCCAGCCTATGGGCTGGAAGCTGTGTGGATTGAACCAGGTTTACGTGATCATGCACAAACGCTGGGTTACACCGTGGTAGATGCCTCAACCGTAGTAGCGACACATCTAAACCAGATATTGCACGATAACGCACATGACCTACTGGGTCATGAGGAAGTCCAGCAACTGATGGACAAGCTGGCGAAACAGTCACCGAAACTGGTTGAAGATCTGATTCCCAATACTCTGTCACTGAGCACGGTACTCAAAGTGATGCAGAATCTGCTAAGCGAAGGAGTTTCTGTTCGAGATGTTCGCACCATTGCTGAAGTACTATCTGAGCAAGGCGCTCGAACACAGGATCCGCTGGAGCTGACATCCCTGGTGCGTGTGGCATTAGGTCGAGCGATTGTGCAGCAGCTGGCAGGCATTGATCAGGAATTACCTGTTATTACTTTAGAGCCCTCGCTCGAGCAGTTACTGATGCAATCAGCACAGAATGTCAGTGAAGGTGCTATGGGTATTGAGCCTGGTCTGACGGAGCGTATGTTTAAATCGCTGGAGGAAGCGACACGACAGCAGGAGATGGATGGTCAGCCGGCGATACTGGTAGTTGCACCCGGCCTGCGCCTCTGGTTGGCACAGTTGGTTCGACACTCTATTGCCGGCTTAAGTGTGCTGTCTTATAGCGAAATCCCCGATAATCGAAGTATCAAGGTGGTTGCAGCCGTTGGTGCTAATCAATAATTGAAAATGATAATGATGAAATTGAATAGCCTACAAACTGGAGAAGTGTCATGCAGGTAAAAAGATTCGTGGCAGAAGATATGCGGACCGCCATGCGTGGCGTTAAAGAAGAGTTAGGTGGTGAAGCCGTTATTCTTTCTAATCGAGTCGTCGACGGCCAGGTTGAGATACTGGCGGCACGGGATTACGATGAAAATCTAATTAATACGGCGCTTAATCGTAGCCTGGCTGAAACCAGACCCAATGGTGCGGCGGCGCATTATGAACGCGAGGCTGCTTTACGTGAGCTGCAGCAGAGTGAAGAGGCAGATACTCAACTTGAACCTGAAGATGTCACACAGTCTCAGGCGAGTGAGTCGCCACCGCTTGTAGCTCAGGCAAAGACTAAAGTAACCGAGTCGGAGCCTTTGAGAAATCAGACAGATCATGAAGATCAGCATTATCATCAGGCGGCAGGTTTGTTCCAGGCGCCAAATACACTGCTTACCGATAGCGTGCTGGAGATGCGCAATGAGCTTAAGTCACTGCGAAATATGATTGAAAACCAGAGGGTGTTGGGTGAATGGAGTGAAATGGCCAGTAAGCACCCATTGCGTGTTTCTCTGTATAAGCAGCTCAGCGAGCTAGGTCTGAGTCAGGATGTCTGTAAATATCTGGCAAAGGGTCTAGATAGTGCCAGTGATCTTGAGCATGCGATGCAGGCTGCTCTAAAACAGTTGATACATCAGTTGAAACCGGCGAAGGATGATGTTCTAGCTCAGGGAGGCACCTATGCAATGATCGGTCCTACCGGTGTTGGGAAAACCACCACCATTGCTAAGTTGGCTGCCCGATTTGCAATGCAGCATGGGCAGAAGCAAGTTGCCCTGATTAGTACGGACACATACCGAATTGGTGCTCATGAGCAGCTTATGACTTATGGGCGCCTGTTGGGTGTGGCGGTGTATTCAGCCAATGATGTGACTGAGCTGCAGCAGTTGTTACTTAAACTGCAGGATAAAAAACTGGTGTTGATTGATACTGCAGGCATGAGTCAGCGAGATCTTGGGATTAGCCAGCAGTTTGCGCACCTGAGTCATCCTGCAAACCGTATCAAGCCATACCTGGTACTTTCAGCCAATGCGCAGCTATCCACACTGGATGAAGTCATCACGGCTTTTAAGGCAGCCAATCCGGTAGGGTGTGTTCTCACAAAGCTGGATGAAGCGGCAAGTCTGGGTGGTATTCTTAGCGCCTTGCTTAAGCATCAACTGGCTGCTGCCTATTACAGTAATGGCCAGAAGGTTCCTGAAGATTTACAGCCTGCTAATGCAGCTGGATTAGTAAAGCTGGCTATCCAGCAAGCTAAAAAGCATAAAGAGTCCATTGAAGATGAGTTTCTTGCAGCGACATTTATGAATCAGGAAAATGACTTAAGAATATAGCTTTTAAGATTTATTTCAGTTGAGTAAAGAGGTAATAGCGTAGCTCTTCTATAATTAGTCTATGATATAGCTATTAACATGAATGATAAGGCGACAGGCAAAAGGCGGATGGTAGCTAAAAAACCCGTACGGGTGATTGCAGTAAGTAGTGGTAAAGGTGGTGTGGGTAAAACCAATGCCTCTGTAAATCTATCCTTAGCGATGGCTGAACTTGGACAGAATGTTCTTTTGATGGATGCTGATCTAGGTCTGGCCAATGTCGATTTATTACTGGGTTTGCATTCGCCTTATAACCTGTCCCATGTTATTTCTGGTGAGCGCTCTCTGGAAGAAGTGATCGTTGAAGCATCGGATGGCTTGAAAATTATTCCAGCAGCCTCTGGTGTGCAACAAATGGCAGAACTAAGTCGTGAGGAACACGCGGGTGTGATTCGTGCATTCAGTGATTTGAAAATGCCGCTGGACACACTGGTTATTGATACAGCTGCGGGTATATCTGATGGTGTTATCAGCTTTCTGAAGGCATCCCATGAGGTCATTGTTGTTGTATGTAATGAGCCAACATCATTAACCGATGCTTATGCCCTGATAAAAGTGATGTCAGAAGACCACGGTGTTTTCAAGTTTAATGTACTGGCTAATTCAGTCAGAGATTCCCAGGAAGGTATCAAGCTGTTTAAGAAACTGACTCGAGTAACCGATTATTATCTGGATGTTACTATGGGTTACCTGGGTGCGATTCCACATGATGAATACCTGGTTAAGGCGGTAAAAAAACAGAAGGCGGTGTTACAGGCTTATCCACAATGCCCATCATCACTTGCCTTCAGAAAACTTGCGAAAGAAATAATGCGCTGGCCATTACCCAGTTCAGCCTCAGGGCATCTGGAGTTTTTTGTGGAACGTTTAATTAAATTTAGTGCCGCTGGTTAGTTGTCAGGAGTGCTAATTAAGTGCCAATGAATGCAGGACACACAATGTACTCTGATATACAAAAGGATCAGCGTGATCAGCGTATTCTTGAAAATATCAGTTTAGTAAAGCGTATTGCTTACCATCTGGTGGCGCGCTTGCCTTCCAGTGTGCAGGTCGATGATCTGATACAGGCAGGTATGTTAGGGCTTATCGAGGCTTCAAAGCATTATGACCCTTCGCAAGGGGCGAGCTTTGAAACCTATGCAGGGATACGGGTGCGCGGTGCCATGCTCGATGATGTGCGCCATGCTGACTGGTCACCCAGATCATTGCATCGCAAAATGCGTCAGATGCGCGAAGCGATTCAGGAAATTGAAAACACTACAGGTAGGGACGCTAAAGACCAGGAAGTTGCAGAGAGAATGAATATCACGCTGGATGAATTGCATACGATTAAACGTGATAATGCAAGTTCGCAAATATTTAGTCTGGATCAGACAGAAGATGACCCTGGACAGCAGGGGCGCTTACGATCAGGAATAAATGATCCATTGGAAACCTTGCAAAATGACAGTTTTAAAATGAGACTGGTTGAGGTTATTGCGACTTTAAGTGAACGAGAGCAGCTGGTTATGTCGCTTTACTATAACGAAGAGCTAAATTTAAAAGAAATTGGTCAGGTACTGGATATTTCAGAATCGAGAGTTTGTCAGGTCCATAGTCAGGCACTTAAGAATATCCGTGCCAGGATGAAAGACTGGCAGGAGTAAATGAATGTATAAACAAGGTTTTATTTCACTTTGTCAAAGGCTATTATGTCGTAAACCTTTGGTTGATGGAGAGTTTTTTTGTGATACGTTTTATTGAGGTGGTAAAAATACCTGCTAATGATAAAGTGTGTGATGACTGGAAATTGTCCAAATGTCTGCCAAAATCTGTATTAAACAACATTACTGAGGAATCCCACCTTGGATAAAAATATGAAAATCCTTATTGTGGATGACTTTTCCACCATGAGGCGAATAATAAAAAATCTGCTGAGAGATCTGGGCTTTAATAATACCGAGGAAGCAGATGACGGTAATACCGGGCTTCCCAAATTACAGTCAGGAAATTTTGATTTTCTGGTAACTGACTGGAATATGCCGGGCATGACAGGCATAGATCTGTTACGAGCTGTCCGGGCGGATGACAAGCTAAAAGATTTGCCGGTTTTAATGGTTACTGCAGAAGCGAAAAAAGAACAAATCGTAATGGCTGCACAAGAAGGTGTTAATGGATATATTGTTAAGCCTTTTACTGCGCAAACCCTTAAGGAAAAGATCGATAAAATATTTGAACGAATTGAAGGTTAGCGGAGGATTTAATGGACGATAGCCAAATTAACCGCGACCTGCTTCTTGAAAAAGCCCAGGCACTGGTAGTCAGCCTTGAATCGGCAGAAACCAGTAATGAAGAACTCGAATCCCAGATTGAGGAAATTAATAACCTTAGAGATAACAGTCTGTTCAAAGAGTTGGGAAAAATGACCCGTGAAATTCACGATTCCATTATGAAATTCAGAATGGATTCACGGATTAATGACCTGGCAGAAGTCGATATTCCGGATGCCAAGGACCGACTTGAATATGTCATTACAATGACAGAAAACGCTGCTAATACAGCAATGGGTGTTATTGAAGAAGGTACGCCTGTTGCAGAAAAACTCGCCGAACAGGCGGGTGATTTACGTCAGCAGTGGGATAAATTTAGACGCCGTGAATTGTCTCAGGATGAGTTGCGAGATATGGGGCATCATGTTGAAGATTTCTTTACTGAAACAGAGCAAATGATGTCCAAGTTATTATCTGGTTTCACTGAGATTTTAATGGCTCAGGATTTTCAGGACCTCACCGGACAGATTATTCGCCAGGTTATTAACCTTGTTAATGAAATCGAATCAAATCTGGTTCAGCTCATTAAAATACAGGGCGAAAACATGGTGAAAGAGGAAAAACCTGCCAAGCAGCTGAAGCCCGGTGAAACTAAACTGGAAGGACCTCAGGTGCCTGGTAAGGAAACCTCAGACGAAGTAATGAAGGGCCAGGATGATGTTGATGATCTACTGGCAAGTTTAGGTTTTTAACAGGTTATATTACAGATGATCTTCTGCAATATAATTATGTAACGCTAAATAATTAAAATAAAGATCTGTGAAGGGTCATAAATGGCAATTGATCTAGAAGATGAAATACTTCAGGATTTTCTGGTAGAAGCCGGAGAAATTCTGGAGCTGTTAAGTGAACAGCTGGTCGATCTGGAACAGTCTCCAGAAGATGCCGATTTGCTTAATGCTGTTTTCAGGGGGTTTCATACCGTTAAGGGGGGCGCGGGATTTCTTGCGCTAGACCCAATGGTCGACTGTTGTCACGTCTGTGAAGACGTCTTTAATGTACTTAGGAACGGTGAACGGGCAGTTTCTTCGGGTCTTATGGACTGCGTCCTGCAAGGCCTGGATTCAGTGCAGAATATGTTTGCTGAAATACAGAGCGGAATAGACCCAACACCTGCTGATCCTGATTTATTAGCCAAGCTGAAAGTATATTCTGTGCCGGGTGATAACGAGCCTGAAGATGCAGCTTCCTCAGCAGCGTCAGAGCCCGTAGAATCTGTAGCAGAAGAAGCATCGATTCCGGAAAGCCAGGAGGTGGCTCCCAGAGATGCAACGGATGATGAGTTCGATGCGCTGCTTGACGCAATGGATAGTGAAACTTCAGAATCCTCAGAGGCACCTGCTATTGACGGTGATGAAATCACCGAAGATGAATTTGAGGCACTGCTGGATAATATACACGGCAAAGGTAAACATGGTGGTAAACCTGAAGGGACAGAAGAAGATTCAACGCCTGCAGAAACTGGACAGGCTGATTCTGAACTGATTTCTGATGATGAATTTGACGCCCTGTTAGATCAGATGCATGGCAAGGGTAAAGGCCCGACTGCGACTGGTAAAGCTGATGTGGCTGCTAGTTCGGGTGGTGATTCTGAGCTGATTTCTGATGATGAATTTGATGCCCTGTTAGATCAGATGCATGGCAAGGGTAAAGGGCCAACCACTGGGGCTGATGAAGATTCCGCAACCTCGAAGCCGGCAGCTGCGAAACCTGCTGCTCAACCCACAGCAGCAAAACCTGTTGCTCAAACCAAACCGGCACCCGCGAAACCTGCTGCACCCGCTAAGCCCGCTGCAGAAACATCGGTTCGTGTGGATACCGAACGCCTCGATGATATTATGAATCTGGTGGGAGAGCTGGTGCTGGTTCGAAACCGATTACAGACTCTGCGCCTGAATATGGCGGAAGGCCAGATAACTCAGGCCATTACCAATCTTGATATGGTCACTGCCGATCTTCAGACCTCGGTTATGAAGACTCGTATGCAACCTATCAAGAAAGTATTTGGTCGCTTCCCGAGAGTTGTGCGTGATTTATCTCGCTCTATCAATAAGCAAATTAAGCTAGAGATGATGGGGGAAGAAACAGACCTTGATAAAAATCTGGTAGAAGCACTGGCTGATCCTTTAGTACATCTTGTACGTAATGCGGTTGATCATGGTATTGAATTACCCGATGATCGTGAGAAAAAAGGCAAGCCGAGAGAAGGCATAGTAAGCCTTGCAGCAACTCAGGAAGGTGATCATATCCTGTTAACCATCGAAGATGATGGTGCCGGTATGGACCCTGAGGTGTTACGTCGGAAAGCGGTTGAAAAAGGGCTGATGGATGAGGAAACCGCTGCGCGACTGGATAACAAAGAGTGCTTCAATCTGATATTCATGGCCGGTTTTTCTACCAAGGAAGAAATATCAGATATCTCTGGCCGTGGTGTGGGAATGGATGTTGTTAAAACCCGTATTACCCAGTTAAATGGCTCGCTGGATATCGATTCTGAGTTAGGTAAGGGAAGTGTTTTAACCATAAAGGTGCCTCTCACTTTGGCGATACTGCCGACCTTGATGATTGCACTAGGTGACTATACCTACGCATTACCACTGGCAAATGTGAATGAAATTTTTGAGCTGGAAACGCGAAAAACCAATGTTGTCGATGGGCAGTTGATGGTGATGGTGCGCGACAAGGCAGTGCCCCTGTTTTACCTGTCTAAATGGTTGTTGAAACCAGGAGAGCAAGCGGCTTCTGGTGATGGTAAAGGTCAGGTTATTATTGTTTCAGTGGCAAATCGCCTGGTGGGTATGGTCACCGATTCGGTAATCGGTCAGGAAGAAGTGGTGATAAAGCCATTAGGTGCCATGCTTCAGGGCTTACCCGAGTTTGCCGGTTCGACGATTACCGGTGATGGTGGAATAGCCCTGATTATAGATGTTCCCAGTCTGTTGAAAGCGCGTGCTAATAAGGGCTTTTAAAAGCAATACTCATAATTTATCCAGTTGTTATATCAGGAAACATATTTAGATGGCTATCCGCGTGCTTATTGTCGACGATTCAGGTTTTTTTCGTCGACGCCTCACAGAAATTTTTAATGCTGACCCTATGATTGAAGTGGTCGATGCGGCAGTTGATGGTAAAGATGCCATTGCTAAAGCACAGACTTGCCGCCCAGATGTCATTACAATGGATATTGAAATGCCAGTAATGAATGGCATTGATGCGACCCGTGAAATAATGAAGGTACGACCAGTACCGATAATCATGTTTTCCTCGCTGACACACGAGGGGGCGAAAGCCACCCTGGATGCTCTGGAAGCAGGGGCGACTGACTTTTTACCCAAGCGTTTTGATGATATTTCGAATGATAAGGCGGAAGCTCGACATATTCTTTGTTCGAGGGTTAAATCTCTGGCACAACCAGCCAGGTTTGCACGAACCCCGCCACCTACAAGGCCTGTATCTACCACAGCAGCCAGTCGTCCAGGCGGAGTAACTACGCCACCACTGCGGCAAAGTATTTCCCCTGCTACGCCTAAAGCCGTCACTCCTGCTGCAGTAATAAAAACCCACAGGGCATTTAATCCTTCAGAATATGACCTGGTTGCCATTGGTACCTCAACCGGTGGTCCAGTGGCGTTACAGGATGTGCTTACGCAGTTACCAGCAACATTTAGTTTGCCTTTATTACTGGTGCAGCATATGCCAGCCAAATTCACCGAGGCATTTGCGGCGCGTTTAAACCAGCTATGTAAAATAGAAGTTCGAGAGGCAAAAGATAATGACGAACTAAAGCCCGGGCTTGCGTTGTTAGCACCCGGTGGTATGCAGATGCGGCTGGAAAAGCGTGCCGGCAGGATGAGGGTTAAAATTACGGAAGAAACCGATCCGATGCAGAATTATAAGCCTTGTGTTGATGTGACCTTTGAATCGGTCAATAGCTCAGTTGGAAAGCGAGCCCTGGGCATCATACTGACGGGTATGGGTGCAGATGGTCGTGAAGGTTGTAACACTCTCAAAAATAGCGGTGCCACTATCTGGGCACAGGATGAAACCACCAGCACTATTTATGGTATGCCGCAAGCGGTTGCCAATATAGCGGAGCAAATTTTGCCATTGAAAGAAATCGGCAAGAAACTTGCTACAAATACGTAGTATGGACATCTTAAGTATTGTCGGGATTGTCATTGCCTTTGTTGCCATACTTAGTGGTAACTTGCTAGAAGGTGGGCATCTCGGCCAATTATTTCAATTAACTGCATTTTTAATTGTCATTGGTGGAACCACCGGTGCCGTTTTATTGCAGACTTCGCTTCCAGTTTTCTGGCGCGCGATGGTTATTGTGCGTTGGGTTTTCGTCACGCCTAAAATTAATATGCTGGAAAATGTCGAAAAAATTGTTAACTGGAGTCAGCTCTCCAGACGCGAAGGTCTACTTGCCCTGGAAGATGCTTCTGAAAATGAGGCAGATCTCTTTTCTCGAAAAGGCCTGCAGATGCTGGTCGATGGTAATGAGCCGGAAACCATACGGAGTGTGATGGAAACTGAAATCATGACCACCGAGCATCATGATATTCAGGCTGCCAAAGTCTTCGAATCAATGGGGGGATATAGTCCTACAATTGGTATACTGGGAGCTGTTATGGGGCTTATTCATGTAATGAATAACCTGGCAGACCCGGAAAAGTTAGGTAGTGGTATTGCAACTGCTTTTGTTGCAACAATTTATGGGGTGGGATTTGCCAATCTGGTTCTATTACCCATGGCTGGTAAGTTGAAAGCACATATTAAACAGCAAAGTATTCTTTATGAAATGGTCGTAGAGGGAATCGTGGGTATTGCGGAAGGTGAGAATCCGCGCAATCTACAGGCCAAACTTCAGAGCTTCCTGGGGAGATCCTGAGGGGGTGTTATGCGACGACGTGGAATTACAAATATTGAACCCGAGGAATCTACGGATCGTTGGCTGGTTTCCTATGCGGATTTTATTACCCTGCTTTTTGCATTTTTTGTTGTGATGTATTCTATTTCTAATGTTAATCTGGGTAAGTATCGAGTACTTTCCGAGTCGGTGAGTACAGCCTTTAGTGCGCAAACCAATTCACCATTTCCTGTTGGTTCACAGCTTGGGGTCTCAGTACAACGAGCGCCTATAGCGCTGGGACTAATTGGTCAGACAGGTCTGGTGGCAATGCAGGAAACCGCAGCTAAGCTGGATAAACGCATAAAGCCGTGGATTAAAAAAGGCATGATTGCTGTCAAGGGTAATGAAAAATGGCTGGAAATTGAAATTAAATCCAGCCTGCTATTTGACTCTGGCGAGGCCAGCCTGGCATCAGGGTCCGCAGCTATTCTGGCGGAAATCAGTAATATCCTGAAAGATTCTGAAAATCCGTTATATGTCTCTGGCTATACCGATGATATCCCCATTAACACTGCAAGATACCCAAGTAACTGGGAGCTTTCATCTGCCCGTGCTGCGAGTGTGGTGAGGTTGTTTGCAGAAAATGGTATCTCTCCGGCTCGAATGGGTGCAATTGGTTACGCTGAATTTCGACCACTTGCTGAAAATTTAACAGAGCAGGGCCGCCAGAAAAATCGCCGAGTGGTGATACGTATGATGGCCGGCGAAGATGCCTACGCATCGAGTAGCCCATTTGAAGACAGTGCATCGGATACCAGTACGCTGGAAAGCCGTCAACCCGCCGTAACTCGGCTGCAACCCAGTGAGCCCGTGCGTTCGATTTTCGGAGTGCAGTGATATGGAGGCTGACGAGGTATGAGAATCTGGGCAACAGCGAATCAAAAAGGCGGTGTCGGTAAAACAACGTCTGCAGTTACGCTTTCAGGCGTTATGCAAAAACGTGGGCAACGCGTATTGATGGTTGATCTTGATCCCCATGGTTCATTGACCAGTTATTTCGGGGTGGATCCGGACGTGGTTGAGCCCAGTGCCTATGAGCTTTTCCAGCAGGCGGTCGAGGGTGAAATTAATGTTAAACCGGTGATTCATAAAACTCAGTTTAGTCGCCTTGATTTTATACCCGCTTCATCAGCTCTGGCGACCTTGGATCGCCAACTGGGTACTAAAGGCGGCATGGGGCTGGTGATAAAACGAGCATTAGCCCAGGTTGAAAACGACTATGATCTGGCGATTATCGATTGCCCACCGATGCTAGGGTTATTGATGGTAAACGCTTTAGCTGCCTGTGAGCGTCTGCTTATTCCAGTACAAACTGAATATCTGGCACTCAAAGGTTTGGAAAGAATGGTGCACACTTTATCAATGATACAAAAAGCGCGTAAGCAACAGGTGTGTTATACCATCGTGCCAACATTTTATGACCAGCGTCTTAAAGCATCCAATGAAACACTGAAAACCCTGCGTAGGGATTACCGAGACACTATCTGGGATGGTGTTATTCCAATTGATACGCAATTTAGAGAAGCCAGTCAGAAAGGTATTCCTCTATCTATTGAACGGATTAGTTGTCGTGGCAGTCGAGCTTACTCGCACTTGCTGGACTACTTACTGGAAATCGATGAATCGAGCCTGAGTGTATCGGGAGGAGCTTAGCGATGAGTGAGCAGTCTAAAGCACCTTCAGCACAGGAAAAGGCCATTAATGAGTATCTCGAAGCGCTTTTACTAGAAGTGCCAGATGATCAGTCAGTCACTACGCCTTCACTTGAAGTAAAAAGTTCACCTCAAGTAGAGCTGCCTGTTGCTGAGCCAGAAACAGTTGAAGTCAAAACGAAACCCGCGGTTATTGGGCTTAATCGACTGGTCGCAGAAGTTACACAACCCCAGATAGATACACAAACACTTGAAAAAACAGAAGTTGAAGTTGAGGTTGAAGAAGTACCTCAGCGTTCACCTGAAATACCAGAATGGGCGAGAGAGCGTTTTCAGTGTTTGCTGTTTAAAGTGTCGGGGCTTAGTCTGGCGGTGCCCTTGGTCAAGTTGAATACGGTTATTCCCTGGAATGAAAATATTACGCAAACACCAAATCAAACGGACTGGTATCTTGGACTGGTGCAGCATTTACAGTCACAGGTTAAGGTCATTGATACCGCCTTACTGGTAATGCCGGAAAACCGTCGTGATAAAATTGACGCTGATCCGGCAGAAAGGTTTAGTCACATACTTTTAGTTGATGACCAGAACTGGGGACTGGCCTGTGACAGTATTGGTGATGTGATCTGGCTGGAAAAAGAGGATGTGAAGTGGCGTAAAGATAAAACCAGTCGAGCCTGGTTACAGGGCACATCATTAGAACACCTGTGTGCAATTATGGATACAGAAGTTTTTGCTCAAATGCTTAATAATGGGAGCTAAAACAGTTTAAAATCAATAGTTTCTCAATGTGTCGGGGATAATCTGGGCTGGCGTTTAGCCTGAACTGGGCTAAAATCTGATACAGGTACTCGAATAAATTATTCGGCCATTAAATGACTTTGCCTGTTAAGTGGCTTTTAAGTTAGTAGCAATGGGCTGAAAAATAACAGTTAATTAATTAAACTGGCATATAAACTGCAATAAAAATAAATAAGTGGAGCACTTGATATGAGTGATGATGAACACGGTAATGTTGAGCACCGCCAATGTGTAACATTCCGGCTAGATTATGAGATTTACGGTATCAACGTAATGTTGGTACAGGAAGTTCTCAGAGTAACTGATATAGCACCCGTGCCAGGGGCTCCGAATTATGTCATAGGCATCATTAATCTGCGTGGTAATGTAGTAACGGTAATCGATACTCGTATGCGATTTGGCTTACCACCTAAAGAGATGGATGATGCGACAAGAATCGTCATTATTGAAGCAGAAAATCAGACCGTAGGAATTGTTGTTGACAGTGTATCAGAAGTTGTCGATGTCTATTCCAACGAGATCGAAACTGCACCCAATGTTGGCAATGATGAAACCGCTCGTTATATCGAGGGGGTTGTAAGCCGAGATGAAGAACTGTTAATCCTGGTGGATCTTAACAAGCTTCTATCAGATGATGAGTGGTCAGATATGGCGTCATTCTAAGGCTTTAGCTCTCTCATGGTTAAATGAGTATGGGAGAGTTAAAAATGAATGCACTAGTAATATTACTATCCATCTTTATGTTTCTTCTGGCGTTGGGTCTGACTATCTGGACACGTAAGCAGATGCAGCTATTCCAGCAAAGTCTCCAGTCAAATTCTATTAATCAGTTAGTAAAACGCGAACTTAATGCATTAAATGCTGGTTCTATAGGGCTGGGTGAACGGTTTATTAAACTGGAAAAAGAGTTGCATCAACTGGCGATGCAGCTGGATGATGTACAGAGTCAGGTAAGCAGTAATTCACCTTATGCCTATGCTATTGAGCTGGCACAAAAAGGTTACAATAAGGAAACCATCGCGGAACTTTGTCATATCAGTCAAACGGAAGCGCAATTGCTAGTTATGATGCATCAGCAACAAGCTGCCTGATAACAACAATAATGACTAGTTATTAGTGCCCGTAATCTGATGGTTGTCCTTGAGATGAGACATTGCCTGATCACATGGCATAGGGCGACCAAATAGGAATCCTTGCATATTCTCACAGCGCCAGGCACGCAGTTGATCGAGTTGTTGTTGTGTCTCAACACCTTCTGAAATGATTTTAAGGTTGAGCCCTTGAGCCATAGCGATAATGGCTTTTATGATTGAAGAATCCTCATCACTACTCGACATATCATGTATAAAACTCTGATCAATTTTTAAGGTATCAATAGGTAGACGTTTTAGATAATTCAATGAAGAATAACCTGTGCCAAAATCATCGATCGCAATCTGGATGCCGTGATTACTCAACTCACGCAGTTTTAGAATACCGTCTTCAGTATCATGCATCAGCGTGTTTTCAGTAATTTCAATTTCCAGAAACTCTCCTGGTATCTGATGGCTTTGTAGGGTGTTTAATATAAAGTTAACAAAATCTGCCTGCTCGAGCTGAATCGCAGAAACATTGACGGCTATACGTACATTTGTTAGCCCCATGTCTCGCCACATCTTAAGGTCCATACAGGCCTTTTTGATAATCCAGTTTCCAATGCACTTAATTAATCGTGTTTCTTCAGCAAGTTCGATAAACTCGTTGGGTGAGATTAAACCACGCTCCGGGTGATGCCAGCGTATTAATGCCTCCATGGCAAATACTTCATTGGTCTCGATATTGATTTGAGGTTGATAAAATAACTGGAACTGTTCTCCCTCAAGTGCTTTTCGTAAGTCGCCTTCTAGTGATAAATGTTTGGAATAGGCATCTATCATATTGTTATGATAAAACTCATAGCCATTCTTGCCTTTACCTTTAACAGAATACATTGCAATATCGGCATGCTTAATGAGAGATTCAATGGTCTCACCATCTTCAGGATAGTGTGATATACCAATACTAGTGCTAATGAATAATTCATGGTTATCAATTCTGAAAACTTCTTTTAGCGACTTGATTATTTTCTTTGCTATTAGCTCAGCATCGGCTCGACTTTGTACATCTGGTAGTAACAAGGTAAATTCATCTCCACCAATTCGAGCTAATGTATCGCCTTCTCTAAGGCATCTTCGTAGCCTCATTGCAACAGCCTGTAGGAGGTGGTCACCTACAATATGCCCTAAGGTATCGTTGATTACTTTAAACCTGTCAAGGTCTAGAAACATAACGGAGAGGTTGCTCTTATTGCGGCGCGCATGAGTAATCGCCTGATTAAGTCGGTCTTTTAAGAGTGTGCGATTTGGCAGGCGAGTGAGCATGTCGTGATAGGCCTGGAAGCGGATAATTTCTTCTGCCTCAATTCTATCGGTTATATCGCGAGCAATGCCGTAAGTGCCAATGAACTTTTTGTTGCAGCCACTTTCCTGGCTGCTGTAAACACCTACAGAATTTATTTCAATAGGTAATATTCGTGTGTCAAAATTGCGGGTAGTGTCATTGTTTTTACACTTTAACTTGAGCTCAACGTTTATGCTTGCGCGTTTACCTGTGCGTCGCTCGTTGAATTTGAACATGGCTTTTTCAACATCGTCATCGTGCACAATATCAGTGTAGTGCTTTCCAATAACTTCCTTCATCTTGTAACCAAGTAGTGTTTCAACGCGTTTGTTAATGAAAGTGAAGCGACCTTCTTTGTCGAGAATGTAGACAATATCAGGTGATTTATTAACAATGTAGCGATGAAGCTTTTCTGACTCATGGAGTTGCAGCTGCATTTTTCTGTTTTCAAGCTCAAGTTGACGTTTTTTGGCTGCGTTATTAACTGAATTAAGCAGGTTGTCTATTGAGTATGGTTTGCGGATGTAATCGTATGCGCCGAATTTGAGTGCGTTTTCTGCAGCCTCAAAAGAAGTTTCTCCACTAACAACGATGACGGTAGTGTCGATGTTGTTTTTGCTGATGAATCGCATCACGTCCTCACCATTTTTCCCTTCCATATTCAGATCGAGTAGTATGATGCCGATATTATTGTGAGTGAGCATCTCGATGGCTTCTTCACCGCTGCTGACACAATCCACATTATAGTTTTGCTGGCTCATCAATTCCATCAGGCTGTATTGATGTAGCTTTTCATCGTCAACTATTAAAACTTTTTCAGTATCATTTTCGGATAAAGACTTTAAGTTTTTAATCTCTGGTTCATTTTTGTTTATAGTTATATTTGGCATTATACAAGCCCGCTATTTAGTTGTTCAGAGGTTCATGGTTAATAATGAAACTTGATTTCATTACATACAATATGATTATGTTCCATCTGGAAACTGGACGATAAAAGTTGTTCCAGTCTCATTGGTTCTACAGCTAATAGAACCTCCAGTTCTGTTTACTAAATTTTTAGTAATACTCAAGCCAAGCCCTGAGTGAGCTTTTCCTTTCGTACTGATTACAGGCTTAAAAATATTGCTTAATATTTCTTTTGGTATACCTGGACCATTGTCCCGAAGCTTAAGTTCGATGTAGCTTTTTCCATTTATATTAATACTTCCTGATGATATGGATATCTGGCCATCGCTGCCGATGGCTTCAACTGCGTTTTTCACCAGATTGGTGATGATCTGTTTAATTATGTCTTTGTCAGATTCGATTTTTGGTAAATTAGACTCCAGTTCTAATTCCGCTTTTATGTTGTGAGTTAAAAATAATGAGGATTTGTATATGTTAAATAATTCATTTATAACCTGGTTTAAATCTATTCTGGTCAATTCAGCACTATTGGTGTCATGTTTTTCCTTGCAGCGTAGTATGATGTTCCCAATACGATCTATTTCCTGCTTTATTATTTGTAAGTCATTCTGAACTGGTGTATCACTCTGAAGCTTTTTAGAAAGTATCTGTAGGTAATTTCGGATTACGCTTAACGGGTTATTGGTTTCGTGAATTATTTCTCTGGCACGATCAATGAATTCCTTATTAAATCGGTTGCTTATTTCTAAGGTGGTTTGCTGATATTCACTCTGTCGTTTTATTCTATCGGATATGTTTTCTGCAAAAAGCCTTAGAAACGAGGGGTGCTCAAGTAATTGAGTTGCTTTATAGATGTCGCAAGCCAGTAGTGCGACAGCTTGAATTTGTTCGTTTTTGATAACAGGTATACAAACAAAACCATCTGTCTTAAGGCCGCGTATAACTTGCTCATCAATTATACATAATGTGTCTGATGACTGTGCCGAAAAGCTATCTGTCACTCGGTGCTCAGTAAGACATTGAGTAATCACACAGTCTGCATCGAGCTCTATTTTAAGGTCTGAAAATAGCTGAGATTCCAGGTGTTCGCAGGCGCTAGATACCTGAAGCTGTTGATCATCATTGGGTGTCAATATAAGGCTGGTATTAATACCAAACAATAAGCTAATTGACTGCTGTATAGTGAGATACAGTTCTTTAACACTAAATCCACTATTCGGCTGGCTGCCCAGGATGAGGGCATTATCTCGAACTTCTCGAGCGAGTTCTAACTGTTTTTGTTCGTCAATTTGCTGATTTTTTTCAGTATCGCCAATATCTATTTCCATGGATAAGGCGATAGAACGACTGTTTTCCTCAGCCTCAACAAGTAGCTTATCAATGACACCTTCAGATAGATCAAAGAGATATCTAGCTGCTTCTGATTTGAGAGGGGTTAAATCACGACTATTATCACTGGCCAGAGTATTGGCAAGGTTAATTATTTTTGCAAGATGGTGGGCGTTTTGAATTTTTCCCAATGGTGCATGATGATAGCGTATGGCATCGCAGACCACGTCGGGTAGGTGCCATTTTTCAAGTATCCTGGCGGCAAGCTCAGAGTGGCTCAGCCCAAATGCGTCTTCTTCACTTTGTAGTATTTGTAGTGGCGTTGCTCCACCGTGGTTCAGTTTTTTATACTCAGCATCCATTACTGGCTCTAGCATCAACTTGCCGATGTCATGTAACAGGCCTGAGATATAAGCCTCTTCTGCGTAAGGGTAGTTGGTGAGTTCTGCCAGGGATCTGGCTATGTTGGCGCAACTTAATGAATGTTGCCAGAAATCCTTAAGAAATGAGGTTTTCTGACTGCTGTATTCTGAGAAAAATTGTTTAATACTGGCTGTAATAGCAACGGACTTAATGGTGTCGAGACCAAGAAATAATAATGTGTGTTTTAGTGAGTTAAGGTTGCGAGCACGGCCATAGACTGGAGAGTTGGCAGCTTTAATGACTTTCGCGCACAGTGAGGCGTCCTGGCTAATTAGCTCGGATATGGTATCAAAACAGACCTCTTCTTCTCGACATGCCTGTAAAAGCTTAATCAGAATATGAGGTAGTGAAGGAAGCCTGTTTGCTTCCACTTCTTCAAGTAACTTAACTGCTATGTCACGCATCTTACTAATATTATTGAAAAAATATACGTTGTCAAATGATTGTGTCCTGTATTGTAATAAAAAACATATGAATCTGAGAGAATTTGATGAGCGGTACCAGGAATAGCCAAAATAACGTCTCTATATGTGCATATAGTCACATATAGGCAGAGTTAAGGATGTGAATGGCATATGTGTGGGCGGAGTGAACATGTTACGAAAAACTGATCGTTAAATGTGACGAGGTAAGGGTGAAAACTACAAAAAAGATCCTAATGCGTACAAAAAGGGTAAAAAGTTGTAGTTATCTTAAAAATAATTATTGTTTATCAGGGGGTTATAGACGTAAACTGCAAGCTCAATAGAGTAATGAAAGTATAAATACAAAAGTAATGTCTCAGGTTATTGCGGTCAGTAGCGGTAAAGGCGGTGTGGGTAAGACTTCCCTGTCAGTCAACCTGGGTATTTCGTTGCATAAGTTGGGTATGCGCGTCTGTATCTTTGATGCGGATACCAATCTTGCCAATATCAATATAATGCTGCGTGAAGCGCCGCCGTATACACTGAATAATGTACTTGATGGTGAGGTTTCAATAAATGAGATCATTGTTGACTCTCATGGCGTCAGTTTTGTACCAGGAGCCTCCGGAGTTACAGATTTTGGTGGACTGGAAAGGTCATCTCAGAAAAAGCTATTAAAGACGCTGCGGCATCTCGAATCACAATATGATGTGATACTGGTAGATACAGCTGCAGGTATTCATAACAATGTTCTGAGTTTTATTGAGGCTGCACAGCAAAGCATCATAGTTATCACACCGGAGCCAACCTCCCTTACAGATTCATTCTCGTTACTGAGGATGCTAAAAAAACGTAAATATGGCAAACAGATTAATGTAGTGGTTAATCAGGGTGAAACCGAGATTAGTGCCAGGCAGGTATTTAAGCGATTTTCCGGTGCGGTTGCTAAATATATCGGTTATAAGACGGCATATCTAGGGCATGTTATTAAAGACGAGCTGGTTTCACTCTCTATATGTGCGCAGAGTCCTGTTGCAGTTTATCGGCCGAATGCTCCATCTAGTCGAAGCTATGATCAGCTAGCAATGCATTTACAGTCGCTTATAAAGCGGCAGCCGCTTAAAGATAGCCTAAGTCTGAATATTTCGAAAGCAATTAAACTAGAGATATTGCCCGAGTATCAGAGTAGTCCGGTTCCTGGGGTTACTGGTCGACATAATGATGAAGAAAAGTTACATCAGACATTAGAAGACTATCAGAGAGCGGCAAGAATAAGAAAAAAACAGATGGTGGAAGAACATCGACGTGCACTGCTAGATTATGTTGATGATAGTGAATATGCTAAAGAAGAAATTCGAAATACACTAAATTCATTAAATGAAACCTATCAAAAAAGATTCAGAGAAGCGCCTGTAGACCCACTTGAAATGATCGAATCAATGTTACAAAGTAACTCTATAAGTCAAAAGAAAATTAATCAGATATTCTCAGAGCTTATGCTTTTTTATAAAGATAAAAAAATCATTTTTGATCGAGACCAGGCTGCAGAGTTTATTAGTCAGCAACTACAGGACTTTATAGAAGAATTTGGTTACAGCCCAGTAGAAGAACACAGGCTAATTGATGTAAAAGCGGTATCATCAGCTGTGATGTTAAAACCGAATCCACAGAAGCGGGCGTTAATTACCAAGCCTTTGACTGAGAAAGTCGTAACTAGCAGGACACGAGAACAGCAATTATATGCACGAGATCTACTCGATAGTATCAATTTTGCATCAAAACTAAAATCTTAATAAGTTCTAGTATGGGTGATTACAAGCCTAAATCATAAGACGCTCCAAATCTCACCTTTATAAAACAATACCTTACCAAATAAACCTGAAACCAGGCTCTCAATATGCATGGTTTATGTAGCATTGTGCTAAGTGTGCTTATACGAAACAGGGAAAAAGACCTATAGTGAATATATAGTAGTGTGTCTATAAAACCATAACAGGCGGTAGTTACAGTAAGAATCATAATGGCCTTGAAAAAGGTATTCACAGGTAAGTTGTATGAGCGAATCACATTTGTTTTATGTGTATCCAATCGGTTTGTCAGATGAAGATAAGCGAATGCTGCAAAGAGTATTGAGAGTGTCATCTGGCTCTATCAGAAACTATGTATTAGCAGATCTGGAAACTCCTCAAAAGAACTCTATGTGTATGGTAAATGGGGATAGTGATGTAGCCATTGCTAAGTGGTGCAAACGATTTCTTGATGTAGATAAAAAGCCTCGACTACCCACAGTATTTGCGGGAAAACGTAGAGTAAAAGGGGCTAATATTTACAATGTTTCTAAACCATTTATTGCAAGTCAGGTTATAAAAACTCTAAATACAATGACAATAAATGAAATGAATTTCATTCCCGAATTGACAATTGGTAGTGAAATAGATGAATCAGATCTATCTCAGGAATTTATTGAAAATGTTGTGGCTCAGGGTGATGAATCATATGCTGAGTATAAAGCATTGATTGTTGATGATAGCAGTGCAGTTAGAAAGCAGATTGAAATAGAATTGAAGTTATTAGGTGTTGAAGTTAAGTCGGCTGTAAGTGGTGAAGAAGCAATAGCGGTTTGTCGTGATAATGACTTTGATATTATTTTTCTAGATGTAGTTATGCCAGGAATCGATGGATATAAAGTTTGTAAACATCTAAAGAAGTACCACCGAACAAAAAATACTCCAGTAGTAATGTTAACAGGTAAGACATCTCCCTTTGATAAGGTAAAGGGTTCGCTGTCCGGTTGTGATAGTTATTTAACAAAACCATTAGAGCATGAAGGTTTTCAGGAGATTGCAAGGAAGTATTTAACTGAAGTGGTGTCTGAGCAGAGAATGTGAAAACAACCTATTAATAAAACAATTTATTAGAGCTAAATTATCGTTGTAACAAGAGTGCATTATTCAATTCATAGAGGAAGAACTATGTCAATCAATAAAGTATTACTAGTTGATGATTCACCAACGGATCTAGCAAACATTAGAAGTATAGTATCAGATGCGGGGTATTCAGTGTTAACTGCTACAAGTGGTATAGAGGCGATTGAAGTGGCGAAAAACGAACTTCCTGATTTAATATTTATGGACATCGTAATGGAAGGTGCAGATGGATATGATGCGTGTAGAGAGATAACGCAAGATGGAAATACAAAAAGTATACCAGTTGTGTTTGTAACCAGTAAAAGCCAAAAAGCAGACAGGGTCTGGGCGGAATTGCAGGGAGGAAAAGCTTTTATAACAAAGCCTTTCACACCAGAACAAATTTTAGATCAAATAGCAGAGTTAAACTAAGAAGTACATGGAATTGTTAGATAATGAATAGTGGTCAAGATGAGTGGATGAAGCCTGAAGAAGCGTTGTCAAGATATAAGAGGAAATCGCTGTATCTTGAAACCAAGGAAGACGGTGTTTATCAAGGAGCTGTAGCGAGGTATGGCTACATAGTGAAGGATATGGGCTTTATGATATCTAAAAATACATTATGTGAAGTCGTAAAATTTCCTGAAATATACCATCTCCCAAATACAAAAAAATGGTTATGTGGTCTTGTGAATATCAGGGGGAACCTGGTTCCTGTATTTGATTTTTCACTATTAATTGGTGTTACAAATGAACCAGCAAGTTATGAAAACTTGTTGGTGCTAGGTAGTGGTGAAAGAGCGATAGGTGTATTAATTGATGCAGTGCCAATAATGTGTGATATTGAAAATATAAAAGAAATAAAAAAAATTAAAAACAGAATGAATGGATTAGAAGAATATGTAGAAAAAACATATATAGATAATAAAAATGGAATTGTTTGGATGGATATAAATGAAAGGAAATACTTTGAATCAGTTAAAGATGAAGTATGTGTATGAGTAAATAATTGATGTAACTATGCAATATTTGCAACAAGTTGGTAAGGTTATAGTAATTAGAGGATTCTGATATGAAGTTTATAAAGAGCGGAAGTGATTCAAGAAAGATAAATTTCTTGAGTGGGATTAAGATAACACAGAAATTAATTGGTCTGCTCGTAGGATTGATGTTAGGTTTTGGTCTAATAGGTATATCATATCAACAAGTGCTTGTTGCAGAAAGTGAGGCTGTGAAGATATCTGAAAGAATGGCGTTGTTTGAAAATGGAATACATGAAGTTCAGGTAGATTTGTTGAATGCAAGACAAAGTGAAACTGAGTTTTATCTAAAGAAGTATCCAATCTATCTTGGTAAGTTTGATGCAAGGATAATAGTTGCAAGTCAAAATTTAAAAGGGTTAACTACGCTGGTTAAGGAAGAGCAAGAGTTAGCAATTGTGACAAAGTTAGGTGAGGCATTTGAGCGTTATAGAGAGAGCTTTATTCAGGCTGCTGAATCATATGTTGAGATAGGTCTGGATGAAAATACAGGTATGTTATCTCTAATTACTAGCTATACAAAAAATATTAATAAAGTTCTTCAAAAGTATGATTATCCATCACTTGATAGATCGCTTGGGAATCTTGAACGAATGACAAGGGAGCTGGTGCATACAGAAGACATAAAGAGTGTTGGGGTAATCAGGTCAGAAATCGATAGTTTTTATAAGCTGATTAAAAAGTCAAAGTTACCAGATAAGACAAAATTAGTGATAAATAACTCAATGAAAGACTATGAAAGCATATTTAATAGCCTTATAGATAGAATGGGTGTTCTTATTAAACAGAAGAAAGTAGTCAAGCAGTCAGCGAAAGATATAGTTCCCTTGTTTGATAGTCTTATACAAACGAGTCAAAATATTATTGTCAATACGCGTGAGAATGCAAGACATAAAAGAAATAATATTACTACATTTTTTATTGTTACCATCGTGGTAATTGCGCTATCAGTATCTATTGGTTTGTTTTTTCTCGCGAGATCAATCATAAAGCCATTAAGAATACTTCAAGAAACAGTTATAAGAGTTAATGAGGGTGATTTAAAGGCAAGAACCGGGCTGGTTAAAAGTGATGAATTAGGTCAGTTAGCAAATGCGTTTGATAAGTTGCTTGACGAACGTCTTGCGTCAATGGCGCATGCAGAGTCTGAAAGTGAACAGTTAAATGATTCGGTAATTGAGCTGATTAAAGCCGTTAGTCATCTGGCGCAACAGAAGGATCTAGCCGTTAAAATACCTGTATCAGAAGATATTACTGGTGCAATTAGTGATTCATTGAACTTGTTAGCCAAGGAAACAGCTAAGATTATGCGAGAAGTTCAGACAACATCTTCGCAGGTGGCAGGTGTCTCTTCACTTGTTAAGAAACAATCTGACACGGTAATAAGCGTGGCCAATACGGAACGACTAGAAGTTGAAAATACTGCCTCTTTATTAGAAGAATCAGTAAAAGCTATGAACACAATTGTGCTAGATGCAAGTGAAGCCAACTCGAAGGCTGAAATAACGATTGAAAATACTGAGAATGCACTTAACACGGTTTTGTCTTCTGTTGAAGGCATTAACTCAATACGTAGCACAATTAGTGAAACGGAAAAAAGAATAAAACGGCTAGGTGAGCGTTCTCAGGAAATATCCGGTATCGTTAGCTTGATTAATAGTATTGCCGAAAGAACACATATACTCGCACTCAATGCAAGTATGCATGCTGCTTCTGCAGGTGAAGCCGGACGCGGTTTCGCAGTTGTTGCTGACGAGGTTCAGCGACTTGCTGAAAACGCCAGGGAAGCAACATCTGAAATATCGACTGTTGTGAACAATATAAGAGTTGAAACGGCAGATACAGTTTCAATTATGAATAAGGTTATTACGCAAGTAGCAGAGGGTACACAGCTTGCAAATCAGGCTGGTAAAAGTATGAGGCAAACTCAGCTTGCGACAACAGATCTTGTTAACTCGGTTAAAAAAATATCTGTAAGTAGTGAAAATCAGATGAAAATCAGTAAGCAATTGCTAGAACGTGCGACGAAAATAAAATTAAGTACCGAACAAACAGGGCGAGAGCTAGAAGAGCAAACAAAGAGTACTGAAAAATTAGTTAAGTATTCTGATGATCTTGTATCAATCGTCAGTGTATTCAAACTACCGGAGGACGAATTATCTACAGCTCATCTTTCATCTGATACACAATCTATGAATGTTGATCAAATGAAGAAGGCTGTTTAAGTCTTTTTACTGTGTACATAAGTGTTTTCATCGGTAGATAAATATGCTTGATTTTGATGCAGATCTTACGGATATGAGTTCAGATATTGATAAGCTCTCAGGACTTATTTCTGATTTAAGGCTAGAGATCGATAGCCCTTCAACGATACTCATTAAATTTCAACAGAATATTGAGTCTTTGTCTAAACAGTTGTGTTCAACAGACGACTCAATCATGTGTCATTTAGTAAAGATATTATCAGAAGGAATTGAATCAATTACTGACGAATCGCGTAACTTGACGGAAAATGAGCTTTCATTCTTAGATAAAATACCAACTATATTATATGAATATATCGAGTTGCCTAAAAGTAAGATTCCTGATGCGCACTTTTTAACACATGTTAAAAATTCACAGTGGACCAGGAAGATTACAGATGATGAAGAATTATATTGTCTTGATAAATTGACGAGAAAGCGAACTGATTTATCATCTTCACCAGTTCCAGTTGAAATCGTTAATGATGTACAAATTATAGAGTCATCTGAAATAGAAAATGATGTCTCTAATAGTGATTGCGATCCTGAGGTCATTGATCTAAGTGATTTTATAGAAAGTAACAGCAAAGACGTTTGCGATTTTGATAGCCACTCAGATGAATTTAATTTAAATAAGTTTATCGAAGAAAATGACACATTTGTTAATCAAGATAAAGAAAGTTTTTGTCCTGATGATGCAGCTCCATTGATGTTATCGGAGGATAGACAGGAGCTTGTGAATATTGTTATTCAGGAGGTTGACGAACTTCAAAATGTAGTGGCTACAAATATTAATGAATCAATAAATATTAAGAGTTTATTGATTGATACAGCCGAACAAATTGAAACTGTGAGCAATGCGGTTGAGCTAATTGAGTTAAATGGATTAAGCCTGGCTACTAGAATAATGTCATGTAATATACATGTTCTGGCTTTAAATGATGATAATCCATCTGAAGATGTCATTTCATATATTAATTCCTGGTCATCAGTTGTACTACATTATTTAAATAATATTGCAGATAACAATGCTTCAATGTCTATTATTGACTATATGAAGTGTCAATATTGGCCAGAAGCATTATGTGAAGCGACTGAGTCCATGTTGTATAGTCAACTTCTTCATCCAGAGTTTACAGAAGAAGTTAGTGATACCAGACAAGATCAGGCAAAACCTGAGGATATGTCAATTAAATTGCCAGATAATGTTAATCAGGAATTACTTGATGGTCTACTACAGGATTTGCCTGTACAGGCAGAAGAGTTTTCAAGCTCTATTGAGAATTTACTTAATCATCAGGATATTACGTATCTTGAATCGGCACAAAGAATTGCACATACACTAAAAGGTGCGGGAAATGTAGTTGGGGTATCCGGTATTGCTAATCTTACACATCATGTTGAGGATATACTTGAGATACAAGCTAAAGCACAAAAAATACCATCGTCTGAACTACTTATTACATTGACAGATGTCGCTGATTGCCTTGAAACTATTTCTGAGGCATTGCTGGGAATTAGTGATGAGCCTGATAATGCTCTCGATGTGTATCAAAATGTACTAGATTGGGCTAATAAGCTTGATAGAGAGGGTGCGACAGAGTTTGACATTAATAGTCTTCAAAAATCAACTACAAATCCATTATCTGTACCAGCTTCTATATCAGAACAAAAAAAGTCTACCACTGCGCCATCACATAAAGAAAATATGCTTAGAGTACCTGTCAAGCTGGCTGATGACCTGCTTAGGCTGGCTGGCGAAAACATGATCTCTACTTCTCAGATGCAGGAGTATATAAAAGTTATACGTTCAAGATATAAAAGCATGAAAGTTCATAACCAATTACTTCAACAGCTGTCTTTTCAGCTTGAACATATAGTTGATATTAGAGGTCTAACAAGTCATAACGATTATTCTGATTTTGATTCTGTTGAGTTCGATTCGCTTGAGCTTGATCAGTACCATGAGTTACATACAATGAGTCGTCGACTCGTTGAATTATCAGCAGATTCTATTGAGATGTCACAGGTTCTTGAAGAAGATCTTGCTAAATTACAAGGACTTGTAATAAATCAGGATCAATTACAGAAAGAAAATGAAGAACTGATTCTGCGCACCAGGATGATACCTTCACGAACGATTGCTGCCAGATTAAAACGCGGTATAAAACAGGTATGTAGACTAACAGGGAAGAATGTTGAATTCAGTATTATAGATAATGATACCTATATGGATAGTGAGGTATTAAATAGCATGATTGAGCCACTGATGCATTTGCTGCGTAATTCAATCGATCATGGTATAGAGGATACAAAAACCAGAGAATTAAATAATAAATCGACTACAGGTAATATAGAGTTATCCTTCAAAAGAAAGGGAGATAAAATATTAATCATAATAAATGACGATGGTCAGGGGCTTGATTTAGAAAAAATCCGTAATAAAGCGATTTCGTCTGGCATTGTTGCAGATGTAACAGATATTACTGAATCAAATTTATTGCAATATATATTACAGCCTGGATTCTCTACAAGTGAAAAATTAAGTCATATTTCCGGTCGTGGTATAGGACTCGATGTTGTTAATGAGAAAGTTCGAGAACTTAAAGGTACACTGGACGTACAGTCGGTAGCTGGGAAAGGCTGTACTTTCAATGTTACGTTACCTGTTTCTTCTTTTTCAACACACTCATTAATGGTAAGAGTTCGTAATAGCATTTACGCGATTTCTAATAGAGGTATTGAAGAAATTCTTTATCCAGGTCTAGGCGAGCAGCAGCAAGTTGGTGAAGATATTATGTTCAGGTTTAATGATCAGCTTTATCCAACTAAATCAATTGAACAGTTGCTCAATATACCAGAAGATCGCAGGACTGAAGAACGATCAACAAATCCGGTAATACTACTTAAAGACGATTTAGGTCATACTACGGCTGTATTGGTGCAGGAAGTTGTTGATAGTCGAGATGTGGTTGTCAAACCTCTAGGCCCCTACCTGCCTAAGATTCGAGGTGTCATTGGAGCAACAGTGTTAGGTGACGGTAGTATTTCATCAGTTATAGATTTACCCGAATTATTAGCTACGTCTAGTCTTAATAATCCAATACAGTATGAGAACACTTTAAATCCTCTAGTAGATGTTAAATCACTACCTTATGTACTCGTTGTCGATGATTCATTAAGTGCACGAAAGTCATTAGCGCAATTTGTTGAAGATCTAGGTCTTGAAGTACGTACTGCACGAGATGGTATGGAAGCTGTTACTTTAATCGATGTTAATCCACCAGGATTAGTTTTAGTTGATATGGAAATGCCTCGCATGAATGGCCTTGAATTAACGAGTCATATTCGCGCCAACATGGATACAAAATCATTACCAGTGATTATGATAACTTCTCGTTCTACAGATAAGCATCGAAAAATTGCGCTAGAGAAAGGTGTTGATCATTATATGGTCAAGCCTTTTGCAGAGGATGAACTGGCTGTTCAAATAAACAATATTCTGAAAATTGCCTGAGTAAAGAATAATGATAGATGTAACAGAGTATGTTCAGGATGAATGTTATATAACGAGTCTAATTATGTCCAGGTGTGAACTGTTACTGCCTCAGTCTGATGTTATTAGTGTTCAAAGTATATATGATATAGATACCAGTCGTCCTCATACAATGAGTGTGGGTTCTATAAAGTTCAGGGGACGATTGTTGCCTGTTTATGCTTTATCATCGGAGCTTACTCTGCTGCTGAAAATACCCGATAAACATGCGCAATGTGCGCTGGTTAAATATCGTGATGGTGAGTACTTTTTATTATGTGAAGGTGTCAGTAATTATCAAACAAACCAAATTAGCTTTCACGATCTCCCGGTTTGTATGAAGACAGATACTATGCCATTGACACATCTGGCTCTTTATAAGCTCGGTGATAATACAGAGCAGCTTGGTATGATGACTAATGGTGATGCTTTGTATTATTCCCTACTAAACCAGCTTGAGGTTCGCCATGAGTGAGGATCAGGATAAATCTAGTATGGTAGGTGTGAATGCCTGGTTGCTTCAAATTACACAGGGTATTTATGCATCAGTTTGTCAATTTGAACTAGTCCACATCATTGATGATGCAAATCCGATTACAATACCTAAGGCTCCTGACTTTTGTAATCAAGTTGCCGTATGGAATGACCATGTTTTGCCTGTGGTTAATATTGCCTCATGGTTGTCAGGTCAGGCGCAGGTCGGACAAAGTACGATTGCAGTCGTGACCTATGAAAATGAACATAAAAAAGTGTGCTATGGAGGACTAGCGCTTTCTGCTATTCCATACATGGTGACAGTCAATAACTCGCAGGAAGCAGATTTACCAGATAAGCAGGGCAAATGGCCAAGCGTGGCTATTTCATGTTTTATGGTAGAACACGGAAAAAGGGTACCGATTTTGGATTTAGCGAAGTTATTTGTACTAAGAGGCAACTGATCTGGATTTGTATACAAACGGTTGTAATTAGCCGCTAACTAGGCGGAAATCGTTTATGTATTGGTCTAGGATTGTATGAGTGTTACCTTAGAAATCAACTGAGTAACAAATAACTCTAGAAGAATAATTGAAAATACTTATAAATGAATAGTGTAAACACTATTAAGTTAGTCAGGTTATTTTCAGCGTTTGTGTAATCGACAAAGGCATTATATAGAATCCGGTTTTAGAACCCGGAATATATCCTAATCTATGCCAGAGTCTCAGGAGTTAGTATGAAAGCGAATGAAGTTAAAGCAAAACTATTACTTGTAGATGATCATGCAATCGTTAGAGCCGGATTCAGGCACTTGCTAGAAAGTGATGCTGATTATGAAATTCTTGAGGTTGATTCAGCAGAAGCTGCCTGTCAAGTGTATGCAGATTATCAACCAGACGCAGTAATAATGGACCTGATGATGCCTGGAATGGGTGGGCTAGAAGGATTGCGCCATTTAAGTGCAAAAGATCGTAATGTGAAAGTCCTTATTTTAAGTATGAAAGATGATGTGGCACATGTGAATAGAGCAACCTTAGCAGGAGCTATCGGCTACTTAACCAAGCGTAGTGCACCAGATGAGTTGGCCCGAGCAGTAAATGTTGTCATGAAAGGGCAAAAATACTTAAGTGAGGATGTTTGTGAAACAACTCGTAATGAGACTTATGTTTCAGATGAGGAAAAAATAAAAAGTCTTTCAGAAAGAGAATTTGAAGTATTTTGTTTACTGGCAGAAGGTAGAAGTGTCGTAAAAATATCAACAGACCTTCATTTGAGTCCCAAAACAGTAAGTAACCATCGCACCAGGATAATGAACAAGCTGCAAGCTGCAAATATTGTTGAGATTACCAGACTTGCTATTCGAAATGGTCTGGTAGAAGCCTGATTTAACAGATTTATTAAAATGTCTGTTAACTTTAGTTAACAGACATTTTAATAATTCATTATTCCTATATACCCGTCAGTTTAAATTGTAACGCCACATCATTAAAAGCGTAAATTATTGTAAGGAAATATTCCCATGCACATCGTGGGAATATTTCCTTAAATAATAAAAGCAACCTGTAGTTCTAATAATCATATCTATACTTTATGTACGTATGGCATATTGATCGAGCCTATATGTATTTTTTATTAGCAGGTTGTGTTCATGAATCCAGTTGTAAGTGATTGTGGTGTTATAGAAAAGCCATCATTAATATCATTATTTTTTGTTTTTCTTAAAATAGGAAGTACGGCATTCGGTGGATTTATGTCGCTCATTTCTGTAGTGCAGAATTATGTTGTAGAAAGAGAAAAACTATTAAGTAATGAAGAAATGCTCGATGGTATTTCATTAGCGACTGTTCTGCCAGGTCCTATGGCTGTAAATGTCGTTGCCTATGCTGGATATCGTATTAGTGGCGTAACAGGCGCAATTGTTTGTACAGTTGCTGTTATCCTGCCCTCGTTTTTTCTTATGTTACTTCTCAGTTATGCGTATCTCAGCTGGGGACGTATAGATTCTATAGCGTATCTTTTCCAGGGGTTTCTCCCTGCAGTTACTGCGATAATCGTAGCGGCAGTAATTAAAATAGGTAAAAGCACAATTAAAGGTCCAGTGGAATTAAGTATTGCATTATCAGCAATGGTTGTATTGATTATGCTGGGTGGGTTTTATGTGACCCTGTCCATTATTATAGTGTCTGGATTACTAGGCTGGGCGCTATATGGAGGAGGCGCTTCCAAGATTCCTTCTGAGAATGGTTTTCTGTCAACATTAAATAAATCAATCAGTAAAAGCGATAAAAGATTAACGGCTTTATTTACGCTTATGATGGGAACACTTGTGATTTCAACACTAAAAGCCAGCGTATTACTACCGGCAAAGTTATATTCAGTGTTTTTTATGATGAGCATTTTTCTGTTTGGTGGTGGATTTGTTTTTATACCGATAATTCAGGAGTCAGTTGTTAATGGCTATAACTGGGTTTCTCATAGAGAGTTTATTGATGCCATTGCAATGGGTCAGGTAACACCAGGTCCTATACTTATTAGCGCCACATTTATTGGCTATAAGGTAGCAGGGGTGGCAGGTGCAATTGCAGCAACTGTAGGGATATTTGCTCCACCTGCAGTGTTAATGATAATTGCTGCACACTCTTTAAGTCATATTGAACAGTCAAGACTGATTCAGTCGATGTTGAAAGGTATCAGGTGTGGTGTTATTGGAATGATTTTGTCAGCAGCGATCTTCATCACGTTACTTGTAGATATAAATATTATGACTGTATCTATATTTGTTGTATCGCTAGTTTTACTGGTTGCTATTAAGCTGGAAGTTGTATGGATTATACCTTTGTCAGGCATAGCATCTTATTTGTATAACATAAATATCTAATAAATTTGTTTGCATGTAAATGATTATATAAATGCGAAAATAACTTTAATTATATATTTATTATGGAGATTACTATGTCACCTGTGTTTATGATTGGTACTCAGCGTTCTGGTTCGAACCTTTTAAGATTAATGCTTAATCAGCTGGATGAAATGGCTTCGCCTCATCCACCACATATCCTGGAGAGAATGTATCCACTATTGAGTGTCTATGGTGACCTAAATGATGAAAAGTGTTTTAAGCTGTTAATTGATGATGTCTGTAGGCTGGTTGAGTTAAATCCAGTGGAATGGAGTGGTGTTATACTTGACAGAAATGAAATATTCAAAAGATCTACTGAAAGAAGTTTAATTAGTGTTTATGGCGCTGTTTATGATGTTTATGCAGAAGTAACCGGTGCAACGACATGGTGTTGTAAAAGCTTGTCTAATGTCAACTATCTGAATGAGATACAAAACCACTTTGATAATCCTAAATTCATCTATCTATACAGGGATGGTAGGGATGTAGCGCTTTCATTTCAAAGAGCGGTCGTTGGTGAAAAGCATATATATCATATTGCTAAAGAATGGTCTGATACGCAGAATAAAGCGCTGGAATTAAAAGATAAAGTTCCTGATGAGTTGTTTTTCGCTGTTAGCTATGAACAGCTTATTTGCCAAACGGTAGAAACTACAATGTCACTCTGTGATTTTTTAAAAGTTGAATTTAAGAATAGTATGCTTGAATTTCATAAATCATCTGAAGCCAGGTTGGCATCAAAATCTAGTGACTTATGGAGTAATGTGTCTAATCCAATTATGCAGAATAATTTTAAAAAATATAAGTCTCAAATGAGTCTAAAGGATTTAAGAGTGTTTGAGTCTATTGCAGGTTCTGCAATGGATAAATTAGGTTATCAGCGAGATATAATCATGCCTGGTAAGGAAGACATATATTCTGAGCAGGAAATCATGCTATTTGAAGAAATGAATAGTGCTATGAAGTTTAATGTCCTAAATAGTGTAGACGCATCAGATAAAGAGCGACGTGAAAGACAGGCCAGGTTATTGGTCGAAATTAAATCTAGAGTATCAGCTTAGTCATTTTCTTTTTCGAATACAGGAGAGTTTTCATTATGAAATATATAATAAAAGTTAGCACACTGTTGCTGGTTTTGTTATACCCTCTGGAATCACTGGCAGAATATTTATTCACTGCACCACCTAGGGAGTCTGTAGAGAGAGGTAATGAAATATATAGACCTATCGCAGACTTTTTAAGTAATGTGACAGGTGAAAAATTTATCTACCGGCATCCTCAAAACTGGATTGATTATAGTCGGGGAATGCAGAATGAAGAGTATGATCTGGTTTTTGATGGCCCTCATTTTGTTAGTTGGCGAATTCAGAATATAAAACACGATGTGATTTTGAAGTTACCCCAGTTAATGATCTGGCGTGTTATAGCTAGTAAAAATGATAGCAGTATACAAACTCTAGATGACCTGGTCGGAAAGACAGTTTGTGCACCTAAATCTCCCAATTTTGGTATGCTAACAATGATGAGTCACTTTCCTAATCCTGATAGAGAGCCAATCCATGTCGTAACCAAAGGCTGGAAGGATGGCTATAAAGGGGTTGTTGACGGCAAGTGCCAGGCAGCAGTTTTACCAAAAACAAACCATAAAAAGTTTGATCCAAAGCAAGAGCAAACAAGGTCTATACATAATCATTTACCGTATCCCAATCAGGCAATCACTGCTGGTACAGATATCACACCGGATCTTAAATCTAAGGTAATTGAGGCTTTGTTATCAGAAGAGGGACAGCAAGCGCTTTCAAATCTACGTGACCGCTTTACACGAGGTGCAGAGCTGGTTAGCGCAGAAAATGAAGAGTATGAAGGCATCAGTATGGTATTGAAACGCGCTGATAACTTTCTGAGTGCGGCACAGTAGAATAGTCGATGCTGTAGAGATACATGCTAATCGGTAAAGACCTGTTTATTGAAGGTATTATACTAACTGTGGAATGCCAGGACGCTTTTTAGAACTAATCTGGCCTCAGTGCACTGCTGGGGCACGGGCTCCCTGTGCGCTCATTATTCTTCATTCATTTGCCCCCATGTTGTTCAATCTTTGTGCGCACAACAATCAGTAGCGCACTATTCCTGTACCTATTGTGTCTCTAAAACTGTCAATATCTCTGTTATGTCTTTTAAAAACAATGATATACGGTATTGGCACAAATTCTGCTTATTGTTTCATATCGTTTTAATTTCTGCATCAAAGCCGATGCTTTTGGCAACGGGGCCTAAGAAACATTCAATTCATCGCAACTGCCCTCATGAGTAGGGCCATATAAATAGAGGAATTCTTATGCCTAAGCACGTGGTTATTAACACAATCGTTGGCGCTTCACTAGCAATCACAGGACTGGCCGTATCAAAAACAGTACTGGCTGAAAGTATTGCTGAATCTTTTGCCGCGGGTAAAGCCAGCGTCAATATGCGCTATCGCTATGAAAGCGTTGACGATAGCGTAAATAAAGATGCAGCCGCACATACTTTACGAACTCGCTTGGGCTACACCACCGGTGATTACATGGGCTTTAAAGCGCACGCTGATTTTGAAGTCGTTAATGAGGGTGGTGAGTTTGCACCTGAGAACGCTGGTTATGCAGTGGTTGCAGATCCATCTGTAGAAGAGCTGAATCAAGCCTGGCTGTCTTATATGGCAGGTGACACAGAAATCAAGTTTGGTCGTCAACGAATTATTCTAGACAATGCACGTTTTGTTGGTAATGTCGGCTGGCGTCAGAATGAGCAAACCTTTGACGGGATTAAATTTACCAATACCAGCTTCGAAGATACTACGATTACACTGGCATATATCACACAGGTAAATAGCATTTTTGGAACTGATATTGCAGAAACAGGCCATACATTATTGAATGTCGGCTTCGATAAAACACCTATCGGTAAGGTAACTGCATATTCATATATGCTGGACTATGATGGGGTTTCAAATAATGACCTTGACACATTAGGTGTACGTTTGAAAGGTTCATCCGATAATTTTTTATACACACTTGAACTAGCGCAACAGTCTGAAGGTGCTGATCGTGCCACAGATCTGAGTGCAACATACCTGTTTGGTGAAGTAGGTTACAAAATGGACGCGGCAAAAGTCTTCCTTGGATATGAAAGTCTGGGTAGCGATGACGGGGCAGCGGCATTTCAGACACCACTGGCAACCAAACATGCGTTCAATGGCTGGGCCGATAAGTTCTTAGGTACGCCGGCTGCTGGTTTAAACGATACCTATATAAAGGTGGTATCAAAGGTTGCTGGAATGAAGCTGGTTGGTCTATATCATGACTACAGTTCAGATGAGGGTAGCACCGACCTGGGTTCAGAACTCGACCTGGTATTAGTAAAGCCATTTAGCAAAACGCTTAAGGGCCTGGTTAAGCTTGCAGATTATAGTGCAGGCGACAGTGGAAATGATACCCAGAAAATCTGGTTAGCACTTGAAGCAAACTTTAAGCAGTAATATCCGCTTATTGATTGCTCACAAACGATTAAGGATCTATACCCCTAAATGCCACGGAAGGCATATCTTTAAAAGTGTATGATGATGAATATTGCATTAATTTACGACAATACCAAGTATCAGAATGAAACAGCCATTTTGTTAGATGATGCTGGATTTACAGTAAATCTGACATTCTCGACAGAAGCACCCTGGTTTAGCGCAATTAAAAATGATAAACCTGATGTTGTGGTGATGTCTGTTTCTATTCCTGACGAAAAATTATTACAGCAATTACAAATACTAAAGAGTGAAGCGATTTGTCCGATTATTGTGCTTGCTAACGATTCGGATATCGATGTCATTGAAACGACGATTCTAGCTGGAGCAGATTCCTGTATTACTGGTGATATATCTGTGGAACGTTTAAAAAGCCTGATTCATATTAACCTGGCACGATTCCAGGTTACCAGGGGACAACTGGATGAAATCAAAGAATTAAATAAAAATATTGAATCATTAGAAATGCGCCTGAATGATCGTAAAGACATTGAGCGTGCCAAAGGCCTACTAATGAATTCCTATAGAATGAATGAGAATGACGCCTATAACGCAATGCGTCGTATGGCAATGGATACCGGCAATAAACTGGGTGAAGTGGCAAGAAATTTAATCTCTATGTCTAAAGTGCTTAATTAAACGAATCCAGATCAATCGTTAAATTTTAAAAACTGCATCATATTGATGCAGTTTTTTTTTGTCGGAATATAAAGTTTGATTAATTAATTTTTAGCATCTAATTTGGGCACTAAAATTTTATCAGCTGGAATTTAGCTAAATGCATCATTTCGTTGCACCAGTATGAGGCGGATTCTATGTTAGCTTATCTTAATAGTGCGTATAAAAAGTGATCTGCCCAGATATGAGGACGAAGAGCCATGTAAGTTGTTGAATTTAAATATGGTTGTTAGTTGGCACGCTAATTGTATATGTACTTTACAAGGTCAACGGCGATCATATTAAAGAGGTAGTTCATAGTCGAGCTGCAGCTTGCTAGAAAAAGTTAGTTACTTAAGAAAAGCGGACAAAGGCGTCCAGAAACATAATTAATTATGTTTTCTGTACGCCTTTTTTTATGCCTAATATTTGGAGAAAGAAATGTTATTTAAACAAGATAAGCAATCAAGAAGAAGCTTTATTAAAAAGCTTTCAGTTGCTGTAGCCATGGCGTGTAGCTTTAGTGTTGGTGTTGCACAGGCGGGTGAACCAGAAAAGGAAGATCTAAAATTTGGTTTTATTAAACTAACTGATATGGCGCCACTCGCTATAGCTTATGAAAAAGGTTATTTCGAGGATGAAGGCTTATTCGTAACGTTAGAAGCTCAGGCAAACTGGAAAGTCCTGTTAGACCGAGTGATTGATGGTGAGCTTGACGGTGCACACATGCTGGCAGGTCAGCCTTTAGGTGCGACCATCGGCTTTGGTACCAAGGCTGATATTATTACTGCCTTTTCAATGGATTTGAATGGTAATGGTATTACGGTTTCTAATGAAATCTGGAAACAGATGAAGAAGAACATCCCGCATAAAGATGGCAAACCTGTTCATCCGATTAAAGCCGATGCATTAAAGCCGGTTATTGAGAAATATAAAGAAGAAGGTAAGCCGTTTAATATGGGTATGGTATTCCCGGTATCTACTCATAACTACGAACTACGTTACTGGTTAGCAGCGGGTGGAATTCATCCTGGTTACTATGCGCCTAAGAAAGGTGATACATCTGGCCAGATACAGGCAGATGCACTGTTATCAGTGACGCCACCGCCACAGATGCCAAGCACCATGGAAGCTGGAACAATTTATGGTTATTGCGTGGGTGAACCATGGAATCAGCAGGCTGTATTTAAAGGTATCGGTGTACCGGTTATTACTGACTATGAAATCTGGAAAGATAATCCTGAAAAAGTATTTGGTGTAAGTAAAGCCTGGGCCGAGAAATACCCGAATACACATATCGGTGTTGTTAAAGCGATGATTCGTGCAGCGAAATGGCTGGATGAAGAAAATAACAAGAATCGCCCTGAAGCTGTGAAGATTCTTTCTCAAAGTAACTATGTTGGTGCGGATTATGATGTTATCGCAAATAGTATGACCGGTACATTTGAATATGAAAAAGGCGATAAGCGAGCGGTTCCCGATTTCAATGTATTCTTCCGTTACAACGCGACTTACCCATACTACTCAGATGCTATCTGGTACCTGACACAGATGCGTCGCTGGGGACAGATTGCAGATCATAAACCAGACAGCTGGTACATGGATATTGCGAAGAAAGTATATCGTCCAGACATCTATGCAGAAGCGGCTAAAGAGTTGATTGCAGAGGGTAAACTCAAAGCATCTGAGTTCCCGGATTTTGCAACTGAAACTGGCTTCAAGCCACCTCAGACTGAGTTTATTGATGGTGTGGCTTATGATGGCACTAAACCAA
>JBFHVQ010000021.1:0-39138 GCA_041589455.1 Gammaproteobacteria bacterium
CTTTCTGCTATTGCCGGTGCTATTGCCATGGTTACGGCCTGTGGAGGTAGCGGTACAGATTCAACCACCACGTCGAACACATCTGAAAAAACCATCGGTGCGATTACAGGCTTTGGCAGTATTTATATTAACGGCGTTAAATTTGAAACCGATTCAATCCGGCCCACTATCGATGGTCTGGTATCAAATGAGACAGATCTTGGCGTAGGTGATGTTTGTGAGATCACCGGCACGGTTAATTCTGACGGTTTGACAGGGACTGCACAGTCTGTGGTCTGTGATGATGAGCTGGAAGGTTATATCGTGGAAATCAGCCTGGCGACCGATGGCACAGGCACCATTAATGTAATGGGTCAAACAGTACATGTTAACACCAATACCGTATTTGATAGTGACACAGTGGCCTCTGTTAATGATCTGGCAGTTGATGACATTGTTGAAATTCATGGTTTCTCAGATGGTTCTGGCATGGTTACCGCAACCCGTATCGAAACCAAAGATTCATCTGAGGATGTTGAAGTTAAGGGCCTGATTGCAAATCTTGATGAGGTCGCACAAACCTTCACCATTGGTGAGTTGACGGTTGATTACAGTACAGCCATTGAATTACCAGAGGAAGCACTGGTTAATGACCTTTATGTAGAAGTTGAGACAGAAATTGCACTGTCGGGTAACTCAGTTGATGGTTACACCATGATCGCCTACAAAGTTGAAATTGAAGACGATGGCGATATGGACATAGAAGGTGATGAAGGCCAGGAAGTGGAAATCACCGGTGTCATTAGCAATCTGACCGATGAAGGTTTTGACTTTTATGGCTCGACCTATCTGTTCTCATCACTTGAACTTGAAGAAGAGTTCGACCTGAGCACATTAACAGAAGGCATGATGATCAAGGTCGAAGGCTATTTCAATAGTGAAAATCAGCTGGTCATTACCGAATTTGAAGACGAGCACGAAGCTGAATTTGAGATTGAAGGCTATGTTCATGAAGCAACTGAAACCGGTGTGGTGATTACAGTTGGTAATGAAACCATGACATTCGTTATTAACAATAGCACTCGCATGATTGACGAGCAGGATGAAGGTGTAATACCAGTACATTACTTTGGACTGGACGATCTGGGTGTGGGTGATTATGTGGAAATAGAGTACTACATGGATGAAGCAACTAGTGACTTAATTGCAACTGAGCTGGAACGTGAGGATGCTCCTAGCTCTTAAGCTGTAACAGTTATCCCGGTGTCGCGGGATGCACAGGGACAGTGATGGAATACTGTCCCTGTGCTTTTTAATTTAGACTTGCATGTGTTTATTGTGCATGCTGGTGAGGCGGGATTATAATCCCATGATGAGTGAAAATATTCAAAATCTACTTCATAAAGCAGCAAGCAAAATACTGCGACCGTTGATTCGTGTCATGCTGCGTAATGGAATCGCCTGCGGAACCTTTGAAGAACTGGTACGAAAAGCTTATGTGGATGAAGCTTTTCAGCTTGCCAAAAGTCAGGGTAAGGTGACCATCTCAGCGGTTTCAGCGCAAACCGGTTTATCACGCAAAGAAGTAAAGCGAATTTCAGAACTGCAATCATCGGCAACTAATGGCAATAGCCAGAAGTATAATCGCGCAGTACGTGTTATCAGTGGCTGGATGAATGATTCCCGATTTGTTTCAAAAGAGGGAGTAGCACGTGCCCTGTCTCTTGAGTCTGGAGATAATAGCTTTGCCTCACTCGTCAAGGATTATAGTGGCGATATACCAACAAAAGCCATGCTGGATGTATTAGTCAAAAGTGGTTGTGTAGAGCAACAGGATGGAAAAGTTTATCTCGTCAGTCATGCCTATGTACCGGGTAATGACCCAGGAGATATTATTAATATTCTCGGTGCAGATAGTAGTGAATTAATGAATAGCATTATTTTTAATATGAGTTGTGAACCTGAGCAGCGTCGTTTTCAACGAAAAGTATCCAATGCGAATTTGGCGTCGTGTCATCTTGAGGCATTTCAGAAATATTCCAACCGAAGATCCCAGGCCCTGTTAGAGGAACTTGACAGCTGGCTGAGTGAGCATGAAGCAAAATCAGGTGAAGAATCAGACTATGTCAGTCTTGGCATTTATTTTTATCAGAATCAGGCTGATGAGGAGTCATCACAATGAAAAGCATTTCGATTAAATTGTTACTTGTCACATTTATGGCTAGCTTAATAGCCTGTAGTGGCGGTGGTGGTATAGGTGGCATAGCCGGAATTGGTGGTAGTGGTTATATTGCGACGGGTACCGTTACCGGTTTTGGTAGCGTGTTTGTTAATGGTATTCGATTCGATACAGGTTCGGCCGTATTTGATATAGAGAATATGACATCTTCTGAAGATGCGCTCAGTATCGGTATGATTGTTCAGATAGAAGGCAGTATCGATGCAGATGGGCTTAATGGTACAGCCACCCGTGTTCGCTATGGTGCGCAGCTGGAAGGGCCGATAAATGGTGTAATTATTAGTAATGCTGATGCAACGGAAAAAACTTTTAGTGTATTAGGCACTATGGTGATTGTTGATTCAGTAGAAACCGTGTTTAGTGGTTTAAACTTTAGCTTTGATACAATCGCCCTTAATAATCTAGTAGAAATTAGCGGTTACTACGATCAGGATAATACACTCAGGGCAACTTATATTGAATTAGAATCTGCCAGCTTTACTGAGAATACGGATAAAGTTGAAATTGAAGGTATGATTACTAATCTTTCTGGTAACCAGTTTGATATTAAAGGTGTAGAAATCAATGCAGATTCTGCAAGTCTCTCTGGCTTCGATTCTGGACTACAGGAAGGCCTTTATGTTGAAGTCGAAGGTTTTTTCGATTCTGTTAACGTGAGAATCAATGCTACCGAAATAGAATTCGAGACACTAGAATTTGAAGATAATGTCGATGTTAGTCTGGAAGGCTATATTACTCGCTATGAAAACGACAGTGATTTTGATATCAATGGAATTCCGGTCAATGCATCCGATGCTACTAAGGAGCCAGCTACTTTAATGCTAGCATTGGGTACTCGTATAGAAGTTGAAGGTCAATATATCAACAATGTTTTTGTTGCTGATGAAATAGAAGGTCACACTGGAGAAGCAAAAGTACATGCTATCGTTACCAGCGTAGATATCAATGCTTCAAGTTTTAATGTAAGTGTTGTGTCTAGTGAGAATGACATTACAGTAATGGTTAATACCAGTACCACAATGGAAGACGGTGGTCCGCTAGAGATAGAAAACTTTTCTCTCTCACAGCTAGATTCTGGTGATTTCGTCGAAGTGATTGGTTTTGAAAATATAGAACCAGGCATTACTGCTAATAAAGTGAAACGTAGTGAAGAGTCTAAAATACTACTTCAAGGGATAGCAACAGCAGCCACAGGTTCTTCAATCGTTGATGGTAGTATTACGATCCTGGGTGTTGAGTTTGCCTTTAGTGCAACTACAACGGGTTTTGAAGGTGATGACGACTTGCCACTTTCTCCTGTTGAAATTGATCAACTACTATCTGGCATTGCGGTTAATACACCATTAATCAAGATCGTTGATGAAGATGCTAATGGTATAGCCGATGAAATTGACCAGGAATGATCAGCTAATTTGCTAAATGATTACACTGCTCCGTGCCTTCAGAGCAGTGTGATCTTGAAATCAGCTTATCTACGGTTTACTACCCGCAATAATCCATGCCAGCCCAAACCCAAAACTAAAGTAACTTTCCTGTTCTACCAGTGGGCTGTCTTCAAATGCAGTACTTGATAGATTCTGGTAACGAATAAACGCAAAGTAAATTAAGTCTTTATCACGCCAGTTACCCACCAGATCGGTAAATAGACCGCTATAGCCGGCGTCTGATTCATAGACAGGTCTTTCTATTGTTGCAAATGCGGCGGGTACATCGTAATAGTATTGATGATATTCCTTGCTTGCATAACGTAAACCGGCACTGATCTGATAGGCAAAACCTTCTTTTCGCGGACGTAGTGTTTCGTAGCTGATGCGGGGTTCCAGTATCCAGCCAATATTTTCTGTATGTTCCAGGTCTGTGGCAATGGCTGTTCGAACAGGCAGTTCAAAGCGAAATTCAGAAGGTTGTCTTCGACCTCCAGAAAAAATCACTTCCAGTGAAGGACCTATTTGAAAAACCGTATTAAGGTCAGGTAATCCATTGCGTATTTTGCTGTCTTCGTTATTTACAGGGACTCCGAGATCACCGCTGATATTTAGCCTCAAGTTTGGTGATTCGAAAAAGTAGCCCCGAATGCCTTCATCTACTTCCAGGTATTTCGACTGTAATCTGATAAAAGGAAAGGGGATGAGTAAGGATTCATTATCCGATGAACCGGGGTAGAGAGGTAAATTAACACCGACAACTCCAGCGCCAACTTCCCACAAGGTTTTATTGGGTGCAGCAATTGTGTCGAGTGATGATAGCGAAAGAATACATACTGGTATTAGAGAGAATAATTTCATAAATTATATTATTTGTGAATGTGATTCGTATCTGTTGATATAAGTCATAGTATAAACATATAGATCATACTATGACAGAAGCTTCTAGTATCAGGCAGTCTCGCCGTTATAATCCGTTTGTTCAAAAGCGGCTATCTGATGTACACTTTAGCCTATGTCTGAACCTAAAAGTATTAGCTGGCGCTTTATCTTTTCTATTGCTAGCCAGCACAAAAAAAGCCTGATTCAGGCAAATCTGATCGCCCTGCTTGCGGCTATTCTAAGTGCGCCCGTTCCCATGCTGATGCCATTGCTGGTTGATGAAGTTTTGCTTGATAAGCCGGGCTTTCTTATAGAGTCGATGAACTACTTCTTCCCTGAATCCTGGTACGGCCCGGTTTATTATATCGTGACGATTATGCTGGTGACGATTATTATCAGGCTGGGTTCATTAATGCTGGCTGTCTGGCAAACACGCAAGTTTACCCAGATTGCCAAAGATACCACTTACCATATCAGGCGCAAGCTACTCAATTATCTACAACGGGTTTCCATGTCTGAATATGAAACCTTGGGTAGTGGGACGGTAGCATCTCATCTGGTTACGGATGTTGAAGCACTGGATACCTTTCTGGGTAATGCTTTAAGTAAATTCATTGTTGCGACATTATCGGTTATCGCAGTTGCCAGCATTTTATTGTGGATTCACTGGCAGCTTGCGTTATTTATTTTAATTATGAATCCTGTGGTAATTTATTTCACCACGATTATGGGGCGTAAAGTTAAAGAACTTAAACGCAGGGAAAATAGTGCCTTCGAACTGTTTCAGCAATCCCTCGGTGAAACACTGGATGGTATTCAGCAAATTCGTGCCGCAAATAAAGAGCGACACTATATTATGCGTGTTATTGATAAAGCGCATAAGGTAAAGCAGGATTCATCATCCTTTGGCTGGAAGAGTGATGCGGCAAATCGCGTGTCATTTTTTATCTTTTTAATGGGCTTCGAAGTTTTTCGCGCAGTCAGTATGCTGATGGTAGTCTTTTCTGATCTTTCCATTGGCCAGATGTTTGCAGTGTATGCCTACCTGTGGTTTATGATGCAGCCTGTACAGGAAATTCTGAGTATTCAGTATGCTTATTATGCTGCCAATGCAGCGATTAAACGCCTTAATAGATTACTTCAGCTGAATGCCGAGCCACAGTATGAGCATTTACATAATCCATTTAAGGATCAACATACTGTCGCTTTAAAAGTCGATAATATTCATTTTAGATATGCCCAGGGTGAGCCGGTGCTCAAAGGTCTTTCACTGGATATAAAAGCTGGTGAAAAAGTAGCATTAGTTGGTGCCAGTGGTGGCGGCAAATCGACTCTGGTGCAGATCATTCTTGGCATGTACTCGCCAACAGATGGTCAGCTCTATTTTGATGATGTACCGGTAACAGATATAGGTCTGGATGTGGTGCGTGATAATGTTGCAACGGTACTGCAACATCCAGCATTGTTTAATGATAGTGTTAGAAATAATCTGAATCTGGGTAAATCACTTGATGATGCCGAGTTGTGGAACGCATTAGACATTGCCCAGTTGCGAGAAGTGATCGAATCGCTTCCGCAGAAACTGGATACTATCATTGGCAAAAATGGTGTGCGACTTTCTGGGGGGCAGAGACAACGACTAGCTGTTGCACGGATGATTCTTCAGGACCCTAAAATTGTAATACTGGATGAAGCAACTTCAGCACTGGATACAGAAACTGAATTCAAGCTTCATACCGCACTGCAATCTTTTCTAAAAGATAAAACGACATTAATAATTGCCCACCGTCTGAGTGCAGTGAAACAGGCTGATCGGGTGTATGTATTTGATGATGGTATAATCATTGATGAGGGTGTTCATGATGAAATGGTTCAGCGAGAAGGAATTTATCGTCAACTCTATGGCGCTACTCACCAGGCCTAGATACAATTCACAGTGGATAAAATACTTAACAGGTTTATTTAAATGACAGATATACGCATCGGTCACGGCTTTGATGTACATGCCTTTGAAGCGGGTGATCATCTGATGCTTGGGGGCGTTCGCATTCCTTATCAGCAGAAATTTAAGGCGCACTCTGATGGTGATGTCTTACTGCATGCAGTAGCAGATGCTTTATTGGGTGCTATGGCACTGGGTGATATTGGTCAACATTTTCCTGATACGGATCAGGCTTTTAAGGGTGCCAATAGTCGTGATCTACTGAAACAGGTATATCAAATGGTAGAGAATAAGGGCTACCAGCTGTCGAACCTGGATGTCACCATTATTGCTCAGGCACCTAAAATATCACCTCATATTGCAGGTATGCGCGAGCATCTTGCAGATGATCTGCAGTCTCAAATTGAACAAATCAATGTCAAAGCAACAACCACGGAAAAACTCGGCTTTACCGGTCGTAAAGAGGGTATTGCGGTTCATGCGGTGTGCCTTGTGTGCCAAAAAGTGTGATTTTTCGCGCTTTTGCCTAAAAAAAACGTTATTTAGCCTGTGTTTCTAGAGACAATTAAAAAAATTCTTATATACTCGATAGTTATGGGAAAAATTAAATGAAGATTCTAATCTAAATTATATGCTTATTTATATCCACGGATTTAACAGCTCACCGAAGTCTTATAAGGCAAGTCTGCTGAAATCCTGCGCGGATAAAATAAACATGCCAGATGTCCTGGAAGTACCAGCGCTCTCCTTTGATCCTGCAGTAGCGATGGATAGCCTAGTCAAAACAGTCCATAAATATAAGCAGCAAAACAGTATTCGTCCTTTATGTTTTATTGGCAGTTCACTGGGCGGCTATTATGCAACCTGGTTAGCGGAAAAATTTGAAAGTCGTGTGGTGTTGATAAACCCGGCGGTTAAACCCTATGAGATGTTTGAGGAATTTCTTGGTCCTAATCGAAATATCTATACCGGGGAAGAATATATATTAACCATGGAGCATATTGATCAGCTTAAAAGTTATGAAGTCACTGATATCACAAATCCGGATCGTTATCTGTTAATGCTTCAAACTGGTGATGAAGTGCTGGATTATAAGCTTGCACTGGAAAAATACGCGGCTGTTCCCTCAATTGTAGAAGAGGGTGGCTGTCATGAGTTTAAGGATTTTAATCGACACCTGGAAACTGTACTGGCCTTCTGCGGTATTAACTGTCTAAAAGCTTATTCCTGAGGAACCTCTATGTCACTTGGCCCAGTCATGCTAGACCTGGTCGGCACATCTATTGCCCCTGAAGAACGAGAAATGCTGCTTCACCCGCAAACCGGTGGAGTGATTCTATTTACGCGTAACTTTGAATCAGTCGAACAAATTACTGCACTGGTTACCGAAATTCATGAGTTGCGCACGCCACACCTATTGGTCGCTGTGGATCATGAAGGCGGCAGGGTGCAGCGTTTTCGTGATGGCTTTACCCATATTCCGGCAGCAGCCCGTTATGCTCGGGATTATGATATAGATAGAAAAACCAGCCGTAAATTGGCACGACAATGTGGCTGGTTAATGGCTGCCGAATGTCGTGCAGTCGGCATCGATATGAGTTTTGCACCGGTGCTGGATAGAGGTCTGGGAATTAGTGGTGTTATTGGTGATCGTGCGTTTCATGGGCAACCTGAAATTATTAGTGACCTGGCACGGGAGTTTATGCAGGGTATGAACCAGGCGGGTATGTCTGCGACGGGGAAACACTTTCCTGGACATGGTTCAGTTAAAGAAGACTCACATCTGGCGCATCCTAAAGATCTGCGTGAGCTAGCAGATATTATGCTAGAGGACGTTACACCATTTGAGCGTATGATTGAAGCGGGCATGGCAGCCATCATGCCGGCGCATGTGGTGTACCCACGTGTTGATGATAAACCGGCAGGCTATTCAACGGTCTGGCTACAGGAGATTCTACGTAAACAGTTAAAATTTCAGGGTGTTATTTTTAGTGATGATTTAAGTATGGAGGCTGCAGGTATAGCCGGTGGTTATGCTGAAAGAGCACAAGCCGCGTTGCATGCTGGCTGTGATATGGTGTTGGTGTGTAACCATACTGAAGCAGCACAAAGTGTACTGGATTCGTTAGGGAGTTATTCTAGTCCGGTTTCACAAATGCGTTTAATTCGTATGCATGGTCGGGGTAAAATAAACCGCCAGGAACTGATGGAAAGTCAACAGTGGAAAGATACGGTTCAGTTAATTCAACAGTTAGCAGATGAAGATCCAAATCTTGAGTTGAACGTATAGATTAGTGCTGTTGAGTTAAAGTCAGATTTAATGTATTAAAAATTATAAAAGTCTATCTAAACCGGTGCTTTATGGATTTCTTACAACCTTATATTGAACAATTAGGCCTGAATAAAGATCTGGCCTGGACGGTTCAAATTTTTGCCATTGTATTTGCGACACTGTTACTGAACTTTGTCATTAAACGTCTATTTGCACGGCTCCACCTCAAAGTGCAGAAAACCAATAATTTGTGGGATGATTTGCTCATTGAGTCGTCTTCACGTCCCATCGGTTTGTTGATCTGGTTACTGGGAATATTATTTGCTGCTGACGTGGTTCAACATCATAAACCGGCGGCTATTTTTGCAGTCATTGACCCATTACGTGACGTTGGGGTGATTGCCATACTGATTTATTTTGTGCTGCGCTTAACCCACGGTACAGAAGAGCTACTCATTAAGAAACAGTCTGAATCCGGTGAAAGTGACTTTGATGAGCACACGGTTCAGGCAATTGGTAAGCTGATTCGGATATCAGTCTTTATCACCGGTGGACTGATTCTGTTACAAACCCTCGGTTATAGTATCTCCGGTATACTGGCATTTGGTGGTGTCGGTGGTATTGCGGTAGGCTTCGCCGCTAAAGACCTGCTGGCGAACTTTTTTGGTGGTTTGATGATTTATCTGGATCGTCCCTTCAAAGTGGGAGACTGGATTCGCTCCAGTGAGAAGGAAATTGAAGGTACGGTTGAGCATATTGGCTGGCGTCTGACACGTATCCGTACCTTTGATAAACGTCCTCTGTATGTACCGAATTCCATTTTTACCAATATCACCGTTGAAAATCCATCACGTATGACGAATCGACGAATTAAGGAGACTCTAGGCATTCGCTATGATGATGTGGGTAAAATGGCGACAATCGTTGAGCAGGTCAAACAGATGTTACGTGAACATCCAGAAATTGATAATCAGCAAACTTTAATCGTAAACTTTAATACCTTTGCAGACTGCTCGGTAAATTTCTTTATTTACACCTTTACCAAAACCACCGAGTGGGTGCTGTTTCATGAGATTAAACAGGATGTCCTGTTAAAAATAGCTGAAATCGTTGAAAATAATCAGGCAGAGTTTGCCTTCCCAACATCAACTCTGCATATACAATCTATGCCGCAACCAGAAGAGGCTCACTAAATGGCTGACAAATTACTTGTCGTAATGGCAAATGTTGACCTGACTCGACCCGCTGAAATACTACCCCCTTTACTGCAGGCCACGGTTGCCGCAGCTATGGAATATGAAGTTGAAGTTCTGTTTACTGCCCAGGCAGGTCAGCTAGCTATGAAAGGTGAAGCTGAAAGCCTGCTCATTCAGGAAGATGATTGCAAAACGGTATATGATCATATTAAACAGGCGCGACAGGCTGGAGTTGTTTTTAAGGTCTGTACACCGGCACTGAAATTTTGGGGTGAGGATATCATACCGGAAATTGAAGAAACCGTCGGTGGTGCTTATATTATTAATGAAGCTATGGATGACAGTGTTGTCACTTTCACTTACTAATATGTCAGTCTTTGAAGAAGCACAACAGGTTCTTAAGCATGCACAGCTAATATATTCTGCAGAGCAGGTCAGTCAGAGCATTTCTCAAATGGCTGACAAGCTTAATCAACAGTTACAGAATATTAATGATGCCGTACTGATTATGCCGGTGATGAATGGCGGTCTGGTGCTCAGTGGTCGATTAATACCTCAGTTAACATTCCCGTTACAAATTGATTACCTTCATGCTACACGTTATCGCAACACCACACAGGGGTGTCAGCTGCAATGGAAAGTGGAACCCCAGCATGATCTCAATGGGCGTACACTGGTGATAGTCGATGATATTTATGATGAAGGCTATACCCTGCAGGCAGTTGTTGATTATTGTCAGCAACAGGGCGCCGCTCGTATTATTACGGTGGTGCTGGTTGAAAAGAATCATCCGCGGGATAAAGCACCTTTAAACTGTGATATTGTGGGTTTACAGGTTGAAGATCGTTATGTCTTTGGTTGTGGTATGGATTACAAAAGTTATCATCGCAATCTCGATGGTATTTATGCTCTGAATGAAGAACACGATGACAGATAAGCAGATATCTCAATTAACTGGTGTAATTGGTGGAACGGGCCTATATCAACTAGAAGGTTTGCAAACCTTAAAAAAGCACCATTCTGTTAATCGCTGGGGAGAGCCCTCTTCACCACTGGTGTACGCACAGCAGGGCGATAGCACAGCGGTGTTTTTAGCGCGCCATGGTGAGAATCATAATATCCCTCCTCATATGGTGAACTACCGTGCGAATTTGTGGGCGCTCAAGGAAGCCGGGGTTAGTCAGGTCATTGCTGTCGCTGCGGTGGGGGGAATAAGCGAACACCTGCCACCGGCCAGTGTCGTAATACCTGAGCAGATCATCGATTATACCTATGGCAGAAAGCAGACTTATTTTGAAGAAGAGCTGGAGCAGGTTACTCATATTGATTTCACAGAACCCTATTCTGAGCCGTTACGTCAGGGGCTGCTAAAGGCAGCAACTCTACAGTCGATTAATGCCATCAATGGCGGTGTTTATGCGGCAACTCAGGGGCCACGCCTGGAAACTGCCGCAGAAATACGTCGTTTAAAGCAGGATGGCGCCGACATTGTCGGTATGACAGGCATGCCCGAGGCTGCTCTGGCGCGGGAAATCGGCCTGGATTATGCGTGTTGCGCGCTGGTGGTTAACTGGGCTGCAGGCTGTGCCGGGACCCATGTCATCGATCATGCTGAAATGTTAACGGTAATCGAGCAAGGTATGGGGCAAATTCACTCGATTATCGGTGCTTATCTTGAGGCAGCAGGTTAAACCTGTCACAGGCTTGCATCTAGGCGTATCAATCAAACGGACATTGTTATAAAATACGCGCGCTTAAGTATCTTGTATAAGGGTTATCAATGTCACGAGCCGATAAGGTCTCAGACGCTACAGGTCTGGAAAAACTCATTCTTACGCTGCGTTACCATGAAGCTTCACGCCAGTGGTTTGCGGTTTTATTTGTATTGCTGGTCAGTCTTCTTGGGCAACCCCAGGAGCTGTTGCTGTATATTGGTACTGCGATTGCCGCTGTCGGTACCGTGATACGTGTCTGGGCATCGGGCTTTGTAATGAAAAACAAAGAGCTGGCAACCAATGGCCCTTATGCTTATGTCAGACACCCATTGTATGTCGGTAATATTCTATTACTGGTTGGCTTCTCAGCAGCATCATCGCTGTGGTGGTCGCCTATATTGATGCTGGCGTTGTTGTGGTTCTACTACCCACCGACCATTGCCTATGAAGATAACAAGCTGCGTAATATCTTCGGTGAAGAGTGGGAAAACTGGGCAAAGAATATCCATGCCCTGATTCCAACCTTTGGCGACAAAGCGGGCAGTGTAAAAAGCTCATGGTCTTTCAAGAAAAGCCTGATGCAAAATGCAGAGCCCGTCATTGTTGTTTACCTGATTGGTTGTCTTTACCTGTTATACACAAAGTAAATAAGCCCCTGATATGCACCAGTCTCTGGATTTTATTTCAGAAACGGATCTAACCAGCTGGATAAAGTCTCATCTTGAGTCTGGTGCAAAAGTGCTGTCTTCAGGCTATCAGGGTAAAACCCTGTTATATGATGAAGATGGTCATAAACTGGTTATCAAAGTTCCTCTTGGAAACGCCTTAACCCGTCCAGTTAATCTCGCCTTATTACGCCATGAATACCGTATTTACCAGAAGTTGCATGGCGTGCCTGCAGTTCCCAAATGTTATGGTATGGCAAACAATGAATTCTTGGTGATAGAGTATATTGAAGGCCATACGATTCGTCAGAATCGGCCCGATTCAGACTCCATTTTTTATCAGCAACTATTTGATGCGATTCAGATTATGCATCAGAAAGGTGTTGCCCACTTTGATTTAAAACGCAAAGAAAACTTACTGGTAACGACCGATAATAAGCCAATAATGATTGATTTTGGTGTTTCTATCTATTACAAGGGTGGCTGGCACTGGCTCAATGGTTTTCTGTTTCGTCTGGCCTGTCAGTTTGATATGAATGCCTGGGTTCGCCATAAGTGCAACCGACAGTATGACAAGCTCAGTGATGAAGATCGCCAGTATTATCGGAAAACCATGATTGAAAAGGTTTCCTGGAAAATTAAGCGTTTCTATAAAGATAAAATACTCAAGCCGCTGCGTTCGCGTTTCTAAATTATATTTTTTTTCTATCTCGTTGGTAAAATAATCTAACAAGCATCCATACTGCCAGTGCAGCCAATAAGTGTTTTAAAGTGTGCCCGCTAATCCAAAACTGGCTTAACTGGTAAATTTCAGTATCAAAAAACTCACATAACTTGGCGATAAGATAGATGACAAACATCCACCAGTAACCATCATGCCGATTAAATCGGCAAGGGTAAATAAGCAGGATCACAAGGCTCAGGATGATGGGTATAAATTGCACCGCAATATATAAACGTAAATCGCCAGCTTCTGATAATTCAGTCTGATACCAGTAACTAACACAGCTGATGCCAGTTATAATTAGTGGGATAAAAAAGTAGCGTGACAGTTTCGAGGATATCTGTTCTGCAATAATAATACTGAACAGCGACAGAATAGTGACAGACATAACTAATCGATCTAGGAATAGCCCCGAGTTATTCGGATTCAGGTGATAATAGCCAGAAGCAGGGCCGAGCAGGCACAGGCCAATAAAAAGCAGGGCATATTGATATTTTATATCTTCTAAGATTCTTAATGACTGTTTTATATAGAGACTATATAGTCCAATCAGGCCAATGATGATAAAGGGTATATTACTGACGACATTATAAAAGTTAGTAATACCAAACAGAATTTTCTGGTCACTAAAATTATGATAGCTCGGATCCTGTGCAATAACTGGAAGGCGATAAATAAGCCAGAAAAGAATCAATAATAGCAGGAAAATAATAAAATGGCGGTATCTGTCTGTTGGCCATAGATTCATGTTCGAGTGCTATTTTTTAAATTCTATCGGAACACCATCAGGCCAGACATCATCTGCAAAATCTCTGCAATCATAGCGTCTACAGCGTAGTGGTCGATGATCCCAGACACCACAGGCTAAAGTGTCACGATTGAGGTGAGGACAGTATTTGTCTTTATCCCGGGCAATAAAATAAGGTTTGTCAGGGTTGGTTTTAATTAAGCCCTGTTTTACTTCATCTTTTGTTAGTGCAAAAATAAAGGTGCAACATTTGGCTTTGCATAAGTGAATAACGTTTCCACAGGGGACATCAGCATCGGCAACATCATCATCTTCTTCGCCGTAAACCGCCGCCATTCCCATATCCATCATTTTATTCATGACACGAATAATACGCAGTTTTTCTTCGTATGAGAGTGCCTGATAATCTGGCTCATCCTTAAAGTCTTCATCCAGTTCCTGAATAAATTTTTCGTCTTCTGTTAGTTTGCTCATATATGTGCTCAGGATATACGGTTAAGTAACATGTCTGCGCTGTTTAAATATTTTTTTCTTGAGAATAATAGCTGAAAGCGAGAGCCACCACATTGTCTCCACAATACAGCTGAGCGAATACCTGCGAGTAGCGTCGCCCTGATCCTTGCGGCATTTGCTGCCTGAGATAGATAGCTGGTTTCACCCTGAACCATTATTTTAGGTCCGATGGGGCTGATGTCTTGCTGATAAACATCGGCTAATGCGGCGATAATGTTTTCATGTCCTACATCGAAGTAATCCATTTTGTTTTCGACAGCTTTTAGATCGTTAGCCAGCTTGTCCATAATTTGTGGTGATTTATACAGTTTTTTCTCGAGGTGTAAAATGCCGACAGCATACTGGATAATTTCTCGATCCGAACTGGATGCATTACCGGAAAGCTGTTCTTGCATGGCTTTTAAACCACGTTTAATCGTGGCAAGGTCGCCGTATATATCGAGTACGCTATTAGCATCAAATCGAAACAGGGTTTCCAGTAGAGCGCTTAACTGTGCGCTGGCGACACTGCCTTTACGTGCAATATCCTGTACCAGTAAAACAGACTGGTAGATGCCGGCCAGGGCCAGTGTTTTGTCTTCTTGTGTATGTTGCATAGACTTCTGTTCGTGTTATATATCAGAATGAATTTTACAGTCTAAGGGTTATACATGCTATCAATGACAGCACCGCCCAGACAGATATTATCGTTATAGAAGACAATGGATTGACCTGGTGTAATTGCTCGTTGAGGTTGACTAAAACTGACGATGGCCTGGTCACCTTCAATTGATTCAATAATACAGCTTTGATCATCCTGGCGGTAACGCACCTTTGCCTTGCAATGAAAGGGTAGAGAAGGCTGTTCACCACTGACCCAGCTAAGTTGAGAGGCGCATAGGTGACTATGATATAGCGCAGGGTGCTCACCTTGCGCGACATAAAGAACATTGTTTTCCAGATCTTTGTGAACACTGAACCAGGGTTCTTCAGATGCATTTTTTACACCGCCAATGCCCAGCCCTTTACGTTGTCCCAGCGTGTAATACATCAGGCCACTGTGTTTTCCTACAACCTGTTCATCCAGTGTTCTGATTTCTCCCGGCTGAGCAGGTAGGAAGCGTTGCAGGAAATCTCTGAACTTGCGTTCACCAATAAAGCAGATCCCGGTACTGTCTTTTTTATCATGCGTAATAAAACCGGATTCTTCAGCCAGCTTTCTCACTTCAGGTTTTTCAATATCTCCGACAGGAAACAGACTATGTTTTAACTGTTGCTGGGTAAGGGTATATAAAAAATAACTCTGGTCTTTATTATCATCCAGTCCTTTTAGCAGATAATATTGATTGCCATCTACCGCGCGCTGAACATAGTGTCCGGTCGCAATATAGTTTGCGCCCAGCTGTAAGGCGTAATCAAGAAATGCACGAAATTTAATTTCCTTATTGCATAAAATGTCGGGATTAGGTGTGCGGCCTGCGCCATATTCATCGAGAAAATGCTGAAATACCCGGTCCCAGTACTGGTCTGCAAAATTCACGCTATGCAATTTGATGCCCAGTTTGTCACAAACCTGTTGCGCATCTTTCAGATCAGTAGCTGCAGCGCAATAGTCTTCCTCATCATCCTGTTCCCAGTTTTTCATAAACAGACCTTCGACCTGATACCCCTGTTGAATCAAGCGTTGTGCAGCTACTGAGGAATCGACGCCACCGGACATGCCGACGATGACGTGTGTATCTTTTGTTGAAGTGCTGGTATTACTCAAAACGGTCTACTAAGGTGTGGATTGATCAAGGTTGCCTAGTTTAAACTTTTAGGGCTGTCGATCATAGGGGGTTATGGTGATTGCTGAATCCAGGCGGGCAGCATTGGTATTGATCACATAGAGCCTGGCGTTCTCTCTTGACTGTATTAGCAGGCCATTCATCTGCTTCAGGCCATACCAGCTTTTTTCTATCAGCATATTTCGTAACAGATGTCTGGTGACCAGGTGGTGATCCATCAACAGGGTAATGATCTGCCTGATATTTTTATATACATGTTTAAGCCCATTATTGGTGTAGGCTGATTGTGGATCTGCGAGGAGCGGGCTGGCTTCTGCTATAGACTTATAAATGTCATTTTCAATGAGTTTAATCGATAGTGTAAGGTTTTCCTGCTCTTCAATATCGGTATTATTTGAAGTCCTGTATAAATCTTTGACCTGAAGCCAGGTTTGTTCGGAAATCTTGATCTGCTCGGGATGATTGCATTCACTAGCCACGCAGAGGCTGAGGCTCTCCGCCTGTATTTGCCAGCTAAGTAAAAGAGACAGGGCTGTTAGAAAAACTTTATTATTAAGCTTCATGATTCAAATCGCTTATTAGTGCGAGTGGGTATCGATTGCCGTTGAGGTAATCGTCTATGCAGCGGAGTACCATTGGGCTTCGTAGCTTATCAGGTTGCCTGGCAAGGTCATCTCGAGTCATCCAGAGTGCCCGGACAATTCCATCGTCAAGAGGTTGATTTTCATTATAGCTGTGGCACTGACCATAAAAAGTAAAGCGTAAGAAGCAACGATCGACTCCTGGCTGGTTCCAGTGATAAAGACCGGTTATATACTCAGGAATAAACTGTCTGGCAGTCTCTTCTTGCGTTTCTCTGATGGCGGCTTCAATCAAGCTTTCATCGGGCTCCAGGTGGCCCGCTGGTTGGTTGAATACCTGTCTGCCACCGCTGATTTCTTCTACCATTAGAAAGTGTCCATTGTCTTCAATAATTGCCGCAACGGTTGTGTGAGGTTTCCAAACGTCTGTCATAGTTTCCCACCTATTTATCAAAGCGCTGGCTAAAACGCCGTTTTTTATCTTTCAGGTATTGTACGATATGCAGGCGCCATAATAGCCGCATCATCGTAAAGCCAGTAAGGCCACTGACAGTACCCATTGTCAGGCAACCAAGCAGGAAGGGTTTCCAGATAAGGTTCATCTGGGATGAAATCCAGTCAAAAGAGGCTTCAAACTCAATATCATTAACCGGTAAGTTGAGCATCCAGTTACCCAGCTTATAGGCAAAGTAAAACATTGGCCCCATGGTGAGGGGATTGGTAATCCATACAAGTGCCACTGCCAGAGGTAGATTACAGCGGATGATGATCGCTACTCCTGCGGCCAGAATCATTTGTGAAGGCAAAGGTACCCACATGAAGAAAAAGCCAACCAGGAAAGCCAGAGAAACAGACTTCCGGTTCATATGCCATAAGTTGGGGTCATGTAGTAGTGAGCCAAAAATACGTAACGACCGTGATTGGGTGATTTTATGTGGATCTGGTAGGTGTTTACGTAAAAACTTTTTGGGCATAGTAAGTAAGTTCTGCAGATGACTCTGAAGTTTTGCCTGAGAAGATGATAGAGAGTAGATTATAACAGAAGGCATTAATTTATAAGGAATTTTATATGGTGTCAGATAACAGGGATGTTTCAATATACAGTAAGCCTAGCAATAGTTTGCCAGTACTAGCGCTTGCTATGTTGCTAGGGGGCTGCCTGCTACAATTACAGCCAGTTTTGCAGTGGGTTATCTGGTGTGAGGCTGAAATGCTGATGCTGCTACCGATTACTCTACTGCTCCTAGTGTTTTCAAAGCTTCCCAGAATGTTACTGATGTTTTTTATAGGTTATCTCTGGGCCTTGTTATATGCCCAGATATACCTGTCTCAGCAACTACCTGAATCTTTAGTTGGGCAGGATCTTGTGATCCAGGGAGTAATTTCAGATGTTCCTGAGTACACTGAAAAATCGACTCGATTTAATTTCAATATAGAACGCGTTGTTGATCAGACTGAGGGATTTTCTGTTGATCCTAAAGTTAGTAGCGTCAGGTTAAGCTGGTATTATCACCAGCAGGCGTTGCAGCCAGGTGAGCGCTGGCAACTGACGGTGCGTTTGAAACCACCTCATGGCATGCAGAACCCTGGCGGGTTTGACTATGAAAAGTGGTTACTTAATCAGGGCATACACGCGACAGGTTATGTAAGAAAAGACCAGAGTAACCATCGACTAGAGGCCGCCTCAGCCAGCATTGACAGGCTAAGGCAATCCATTATGCAGCGAATTCGCTCGCTAAGTGATACAGAATACCAGGGTCTGCTGCTGGCACTAACCATTGGTTATAAGTCTCAGATTGAACCACAACAATGGCAGCGCCTGATTGATACGGGCACCAGTCACCTGATGGCGATTTCCGGCTTACATATCGGCCTGGTGGCGACATTAGTGTTTTTCCTTGTGAGGCATCTGTCGCCTGCCAGATTGCCGTTTACGTTGACTGCTCAGCAACTTGCGGCGCTTGTTAGTCTGTTTGTCGCCGGTTTTTATGCGCTCCTCGCTGGATTTTCTATCCCAACACAACGTGCATTTGTTATGTTGCTGGTGATGCTGGGTGCAATCCTGCTAAAGCGGCCAGCATTTTCCTTAAATACTTTGTCTTTGGCCCTTATCGTTGTTTTGATCATAAACCCATTTTCAGTGCTTCAGGCAGGCTTCTGGCTGTCGTTTTTAGCGGTTCTTATTATTGGGATTCTGACAGGTGGGCGGCCAAAGGTTAACGGTCAGGGTCGTATTGCGAGACTCAGCAAAGGGTTACGCCTCCAGTGGATGATTGCTCTCGGGATGCTGCCCTTGACGATGGTGCTCTTTCAGCAGGCATCAGTGATTTCGCCACTGGCTAACCTTGTCGCCATACCCCTGATTGGCTTTGTACAGGTGCCCTTAGTTTTGCTTGCTAGTCTGCTTAATCTGTTTACTCATGAGGCCTCTGTGGTGCTGTTTCAAGTTGCATCCTGGTTAATGTCAGTAATCTGGTGGAGTCTTGAATGGTTATCGAATACACCCCATGCCAGTGTTTATTTACCTGCCAGTAGTCCTGTTGCCTCTGTATTGGCACTTATTGGAGGCACTATTTTGTTATTACCGGCAGGGTTGCCAGGGCGATACATCGGTGTGTTGCTATTACTTCCAGTGCTCTTTGTAAAACTTGAACGGCCCCTGTCTGGAGAATTCTGGATGAGTGTGCTTGATGTAGGTCAGGGTTTGTCTATATTGATTCGAACCCGTGATCACGCCTTGCTATATGATGCGGGCGATCGCTTTAGTGAACGATTTGATATCGGTGAGCGTGTTATTGTGCCCTTTTTGCGCTATCAAGGCATAAAACAGCTCGATGCAATGATGATCAGCCACAAGGACAGAGACCACAGTGGCGGTGCTTCAGCCATTTTGCGACACATTCCTGTAAAACAGCTGTTGGGCTATCGCGATGAGAATATGCAAATGCTATCCGGGCAAACTCATCGGCATTGCCGTAAAGGGGACAGCTGGAACTGGGATGGTGTCAGGTTTGAGGTACTGCACCCAGACAGGGAATATAGCAAATCAAATAATCGCAGTTGTGTGTTAAAAATAAGTAGCGGAGATTCAAGTGTGATTTTGCCCGGCGATATTGCGTCGAGTGTCGAGCGGCAGTTAGTCAAGGCTTACGGTACGCGTCTTAAAAGTCAGGTTTTAGTGCTGGCACATCATGGTAGCTCGACTTCTAGCAGTAGTCAGTGGTTACAACAGTTGACACCAGCTTTGGTGATTGCCTCTGCGGGTTATAAGAATCGATTTGGGCACCCGGCAGAAAGCGTTAGGAAACGGCTTGAGATGCATGAAATACCCATGTTGAATACTGCCAGTGCAGGGGCAATACAGATAAAAATATCCCCAGATATGGGGAATCAGCTTCTCCAGGTAAATCGGCAGCGAAAAGATGTGGTTCATTATTGGAATCATCGCTTCTGATAACGTATTATGTGCGCAGAATTATTCCAAGATTAAGGGGCAGTTTACGTGTTTGAAATGGTCAAAGCTGGTGGGTGGCTCATGTTCCCCATAATCGCAGGCTCTATTATAGCTTTCGCGATCATACTTGAGCGATTCTGGACGCTGCAGAAGAAAAAAGTGATACCGGAGCATCTGGTCGCCACTATCTGGCACTGGGTAAAAGAAGGCCAGCTGGAACGCTCAAAAATTGAGGAAATCAGTAAACAGTCTGCTCTCGGTAAGGTACTGGCTGCCGGCCTGAATAATCGTCACCTTGAGCGTGAGCGAATCAAGGAATCGATTGAAGAGGCAGGACGTCAGGTGGTGCATGAAATGGAGCGCTTTCTGAATACACTGGGCACCATAGCTTCTATTTCCCCCTTGTTAGGTCTTCTAGGTACGGTCATTGGTATGATTAAAGTCTTTAATGCCATCACCAGTTCAGGTGTTGGTAATGCCGCTCCTCTTGCGGGTGGTATTTCTCAGGCATTGATAACGACAGCAGCAGGACTTACGGTGGCTATTATTGCACTGATTTTCTATCGATACTTCCGTGGCCGCGTGGATGAACTGGTAGTGAAAATGGAGGAGGAGGCGATCAAAATGGTGGATGTACTGCATAATAATCGCAATATTTCCTCGACCACTAAAAGTAAAGCGGAGAAAGCCGCTTGAACCTGAAGCCGCAACGTAATGATGATGTCGACCTCAATCTGACACCGCTGATTGATGTGGTCTTTTTACTGCTGATCTTTTTTATGGTTTCCACCACTTTTGAAAAGACAGCAAAACTGAAAATTGATCTGCCAGAAGCGTCAGTTCAGGCGCAGCAACAGGCTGATGAGAAAATTACTATCGGTATTGATGCTAAGGGTAACTTCTTTATCAATGATCGGCAGTTAGTAAATACACAGTTAAATACGTTAAAGCTGGCACTATCTAAAGTCGCAGAAGGTCGTAAAGATATGCCAATTGTTCTTCGTGCGGATGCAAAAACACCTCACCAGGCAGTGGTTACTGCAATGGATGCTGCATCGCAACTTGGAATGAGCCGGTTGTCGATTTCAACCCTTGAAAGCAGTAATGGAAGCAATTGACCGATGTCCAGTGCGACAGGGCATACTAGCTCAAAAGTAACTTATCAGCGTTTACTCTCTTACACCTTTCAGTCTAAGGGGGTTTTTACCATATCTGTTATTAGCATGATACTGGTCGCCTTGTCACAACCGGCGTTTGCATGGCTAATGAAACCTATTCTTGATGATGGGTTTATCGATAAAGATCCAGCTGTTCTACAGTGGATACCCCTGGCAATTATTGGTGTATTTATTGTGCGGACTATATCTGGCTTTGTCTCTGATTACGGAATGGCCTGGATAGGTCGCACAGTTATTCAAACGATGCGTAACCAGATGTTCCAGCGATTAATACTTTTGCCCAATAAGTACTACGATAATACCTCATCTGGCGAAACAATTTCCCGTTTTACCTTTGATGTAGAACAGCTTGCGAATGCCTCAACGACAGCGGTAACAATATTGGTCAAAGACACTCTAATGGTGCTTAGTCTGATTGGCTATATGTTTTATGAAAGTCCTAAGCTGGCGATTATTTTTCTGGTGATTGGGCCGGTTATGGCTGCATTAATAGTGATGATTTCTAAGCGTTTTCGAGTCATCTCAAAACGTATTCAGAATTCAATGGGAACTATCACACATGTGCTCGAAGAGTCAGTTCAGGCACAACGTGTCGTAAAAATTTATGGTGGCCAGGAGTACGAGAAAAAGCGCTTTAATGAAAATAATAATAAAAATCGACAGCAAAATCTTAAATTAATTGTCAGTACATCATTGAGTACCTCGATTTTACAGATGATTGTTGCTATTGCCCTGGCAGGTATCATTTATATGGCCATTGAAGAAGGCATAAATAGTGACATGACAGCGGGCACATTTATGACGTTTATTACAGCAATGATGATGCTGTTTGCACCAATGAAACGTCTGACAAATATAAATGCCATTATACAGCGGGGCATCACTGCCGCAGACAGTGTATTTGAATTTCTTGATATCCAGCCAGAGATAAATAAAGGTCAGCACAAAGTAGAAAAAGTAAAAGGTGAGCTGTTATTCGAAAATGTGCAATTTGCCTATGCATCTAATCAGGATAAACAGGTATTAAAAAAGATAAACTTACTTATCAAACCTGGCGAAACCGTTGCCTTTGTAGGACGTTCCGGTAGTGGTAAGTCGACCCTGGTTAATTTGATTCCACGCCTTTATGATGGTTTTCAGGGAAAAATCCTGCTTGATGGAATTAATATTGATGATTACAAGATTGATAACCTGCGAAGTCATATTGCTTATGTCGGCCAGGAAATCGTACTTTTTAATGACACTATAGAACATAATATTGCCTATGGTAGCAAACAGGTAACTTCTGAGCTGATTAATGAGGCTGCACGATCTGCACATGCCATTGAATTTATTGAAAAGCTACCTCAAGGTATGCAGTCCATGGCTGGTGAGAAAGGGGTGTTGCTTTCGGGTGGTCAACGTCAACGTCTGGCAATTGCCAGAGCATTATTAAAAGATGCGCCAGTACTCATTATGGATGAAGCTACGTCTGCGCTCGATACTGAATCTGAGCGTATGATCCAGGAGGCACTTGAAACCTTAACTGCTAACCGCACAACACTGGTGATTGCTCATCGCTTATCAACTATTGAAAAAGCAGACAAAATTGTGGTTATGGATCAGGGTGAAATTGTCGAAGTGGGAACGCATAGTGAGCTGTTGCAAAAAGGCGGTGCTTACAGTGCACTCCATAACATGCAATTCGAAGAAACCAATAACTCTTAATGAAATCTCTTGAGCACTATTGGAACAGTATAAATCCAGTGTCGATTTTGCTATTGCCACTGACAGCTATTTTTTGTCTGTTGGCAGTTACTCGTAAGCTACTTTATCAGAATAAAATACTATCAAGCTATAAGGCGCCTGTTCCAGTTGTTATTGTCGGTAATATCAGTGTTGGCGGCACTGGTAAGACACCGCTGATTATAGAGCTTGTGAGTCAGTTGCAGTCTAAAGGTTATAAGCCAGCTGTAATTAGCCGTGGTTATGGTGGCCAAGCTGAGTCCTGGCCGCAGATTGTAAATGCCGATTCAGATCCACGGCAACTGGGTGATGAGCCCTGTCTTATTGTGCAGAAAACAGGCTGTCCAGTTGTTGTCGGGGCGAATCGGCAACAAGATATTAGAATGATATTGTCTGAATTTGAATGTGATATCGTGTTATCAGATGATGGTATGCAACATTATGCATTACAGCGTGATGCAGAAATTGCTGTGATCGATGCTCAGCGATTATTTGGAAATGGGTTATGCCTGCCATCAGGACCGCTCAGAGAGCTTAAAACACGCCTTAAGCAGGTTGATCTGGTACTGTATAATGGTGAAACAGAGCAAGCCTTGTCCTATACCATGCAAGCCCATTCTTGTGAAACCATTGTCTCAGGACAGAAACAGAAAGTAACATTGCAGGATCTAAGTGGTAAAAAAGTTCATGCTATAGCAGGCATAGGTAATCCCGCCCGATTTTTTACTCTGCTGGAAAGTTTTGGCATCGAGGTTATTCCTCATGCATTTTCAGATCATCATTACTACAATAAGTCTGAACTATTGTTTGATGATGATTACCCGGTCTTGATGACAGAGAAAGATGCAGTTAAATGTCATCGATTTGCACTAGAAAATTGGTGGGCGGTACCTGTAACCATCGAATTAACTACACAGGCTCAGTTCGAAGTAGATCAGCTCTTCGATACAATATTTAAACAAGGTCGATAATGGATACCAAACAAATAGATTTATTAGCTTGCCCAGAATGTAATGGTAAGTTGAAGTATGAAAAAAATGATCAGGAATTAATTTGTGATAGCTGCCAACTTGCATTTCCAGTGCAAGATGGGATTCCTGTTATGTTGATTGAAGAAGCGCGAAAGCTAACAGATAAAGAATAGTTACATATGAGTGCTTATCACATAGTTATACCCGCACGTTATGCTTCTACCCGGTTTCCTGGTAAACCACTGCAGGTAATCCATGGCAAAACCATGTTACAACATGTTTATGATGTTGCTAAAAAATCATCTGCAAAGAGTGTTGTTATTGCTACAGATGATCAGCGAATTCTCGAAGTGGCAAATGGATTTTGTGGTCAGGTATTAATGACCTCTGATCAGCACCAGTCGGGTACCGACCGTCTTGCAGAAGTTTGTGAGCTTATGCAGTGGCGTGATGATGAAATTGTGGTTAACTTACAAGGCGATGAGCCATTAACTCCAGTCGAGCTGTTGACTCAGGTTGCAGATAACCTGCAGCGACATGAAGAGGCATCAATTGCAACATTGACTACACCAATTCACGATGCAGCTGAAGTTAGTGATCCTAATATTGTTAAAGTTGTATCTGATCATCAGGGCATGGCTTTATACTTTAGTCGTGCAACGATTCCATTTCAGCGTGATGCAGAACTCTCAGCAGAGGCAAGATATCATCGACATTTAGGTATCTATGCATACCGTGTGGCTTTTCTCAATGCGTATAGTCAGTTGCCTCAGTGTGAGCTAGAAGTCATTGAAAAACTCGAGCAGCTACGTGCTATGTACTACGGTTATAAAATTCATACGCAACAGGCCACAAGCCTTCCAGGCCCAGGCATCGATACTCCCGAAGATCTGATCAAGATCCAATCATTACTGGTGCCTTAATAATTATGTCGACTACCCATTCGTTTTATGCAACCTGTGCCAAGGGTTTTGAAGATTTATTATTACAGGAACTTCAGGGGCTTGGTATTCAGCAGGCTGAGCAATCATTTTCTGGTGTCAGTTTTAATGGAGAACTGGAGCAGGCATATCGTGTTTGCTTATGGTCACGTCTTGCCAGTCGTGTCCTGTTAAAACTGAAGAGTTTTCCTGCAGAGAATGAGGATCAGCTGTATAAGGGCGTTCAGTCAGTAAACTGGTCTCATCATATCAAGTTAGATGGCAGTATTGCAGTCAACTGTACACTCAATCGGAGTGAGTTAGCTAATTCACACTACGCGGCACTGAAAACGAAAGATGCGATTGTTGACCAGTTTAATGATATGTATGAGTCAAGACCATCAGTCGATAAAGAGTATCCAGACGTGCGTATTAATTTACATATTAATCGTGATCAGGCAGATGTTAGTATCGATTTGTCTGGAGATCCATTGCATAAACGTGGCTATCGTCTATCAGGTGTGCGTGCGCCGCTAAAAGAAAACCTGGCAGCTGCAATTATTACTCGAACCGGCTGGCTGAAGGAGCCTGTAAATCTTGTCGATCCGATGTGTGGTTCTGCGACATTCTTAATTGAAGCCTTGCACATGATTCTGGATATTGCGCCTGCCAGTAGACGTGAATATTTTGGTTTTGTGAACTGGAAAGGGCATAAGCCTGAAATCTGGAAATCTTTATTACAGGAAGCGAGACAGCGAGCTAAATCGATTTCGGAGATAGATTTTAAGGTATTTGGTTTTGATGTCTCTAGAGAAGCTATTTCTGCAGCACGGCAAAATGTGCATTCAGCTGGGCTGCAAGATGTTATAGAGCTGCAGCAAATGGATTTTACTCATAGCTGTGAATATATGAAGCTACAAAATGCTGATTTGTCACCTGGTATGGTTATTGTCAATCCACCATATGGAGAGAGACTGGGAGATAAACAGGAATTAGCTCATCTCTATTCAGAAATGGGTGACTGCTGGAAAGAGAATTTTCCAGAATGGTCAATCGCCTTATTTACCTCAAATGATGATCTTACACAACATGTTGGATTGCGGGCACATCGTAGTAACAGTTTCTTTAACGGTCCGATTAAGTGCAAGTTACATCAGTTCAAAATTCGTCAGGCGTTATCTGAGGAACAGAAACAACTACGTGATGCGCGATACCAGGAACAGCGTTCTGCGATACTTAATCGCTTGCGTAAAAACTATAAGCATCTCGGTAAGTGGGCAAGAAAAAATAAGATTCAGGCATATCGTGTATATGATGCCGATATTCCTGAGTATTCAGCAGCTATTGATATTTATGGTGATTGGGTACATGTGCAGGAGTATCAGGCGCCTTCATCGATTGAAATTAATAAAGCTCGACACCGTTTTGAAATGCTTGTTGATGTATTGCCAGAAGTGTTACCTGTTGATGTAAAGCATATTGTTGTCAAAACAAGGCGTCAGCAGAAGGGGCTTTCACAATATGAAAAGCAGGCTAATGAGCGTAATGAGTTTTCAATACTGGAAAATGATCTGAAGTTTTCTATTAACCTGACTGATTTTCTGGATACAGGTTTATTTCTTGATCATAGATTAACTCGTCAGTTAGTGGCGGAAAAGGTCGCGCAGAGAGAGCAGTCGTGCCGTTTTCTTAATCTGTTTTCATACACCTCTTCAGTATCCGTTTATGCGGCAAGTGCCGGTGCAGAAACGACAAGTGTTGATATGTCGAATACCTATATCAACTGGTCTAAACGTAATTTTATTTTAAACAAACTTGACCTTAAAAAACATGTGCTGATAAAAAGCGATTGTATCAAGTGGTTAAAGCTGGCGCATAATCAACAGCAATTATTTGATGTGATATTTATTGATCCACCTACATTCTCTAATTCCAAATCAATGGAGGATATATTTGATGTTCAAAAGGATCATCTGTTTCTTATTGAATCAGCAATGAAGTTACTGGTTGAAGATGGTGAGATTATTTTTTCTAATAACTTCAGACGATTTAAGCTCGATAAGTCGCTTACAGAAAACTATAAAGTAGAAGATATAACTGCCTCAACGATACCTGAAGACTTTAAGCGAAATCAGAAAATACACCGTTGTTACGTTATTCGAAAGTAAGTTCACTGGATTAGCTGTTGTTAATTAGCTAAACCAGTGACTCATAGTTACTGGATCATTGATTCTGCTTTATGAGCGGGGCTTAGAATGGTGTTAATAAGTTTGTCTTCCAGTTCTATTCGAGTGGCTAGTTCCTCGCCCAGAGTGGATAGGTGTTCTGGAAGTCCATGTTTAAGCTCATCTGAAAAATTGTTACCACCATCATAACGGTCATTAAATTCTACAGCTAGCACGGTTGTTTTTTCTATGCGTGGGTATATCGTGTCAGCCAGTTTGATAATTTCCTGGCGTCTTTCCTTGCCTTCAGAAATTCGACTGTACAGCTCAAAATGTCCCGTTGCGATATAATCAATTAGTAGTTGGCAAAATTCCTGAAGTGTATCAGTGTCTATTTCGTCTGATGCTTTAACACCCTGGCCATCGCAGCCAGCCAGACTGCAATATAGCGCTAAAACCTCATTTCGCTCATTGATTAATTGCTTGATTTCTTTACGGGTTCTCGCTCGGCGATCAGTTGCTGGTTGTACATCGACTGAGTCGTTCATGCCTATCCTCATATAATTACTGCTTTTTTAATATCATATTTTTAATAGTGACAGATTGACTACTCTATCACCTGTTTTATTGCTTGCGCCAGATGTTTTTAATATAAACATAATGGCTTTTTACTTTGGGTAATGATTAATTAATAGTCTATGTCACTAAAACTGCCTTAATTGCATTGTAAAATCAAGTAACTTACCCGTTAGTATGTATGATATGTTTTAAATGGTCGATTTCATTCACCCGAACAGGTTAATATTAGCCAGGTATTAACAGTTTAACGTTGTTATTAGTCAATTAGAATGTGCTAATGATATTTCTTTGTGAATTTTTAATTACACGTTGTCACATCCGAATATTGAGGACAGATTCTGAATCATGTTTACACTTTCAAACAAAGAAGAACTACCTAGCGCTACAGATGCTTTGCCAGGTCGTGATGAGGAAATGCCAGTAGTAAACCGTCATGTCGTATTAGATCGACCTATAAAGGGGCCGTTTTCAGATGATTTAGAGCAGATCATACTTGGAATGGGCTGTTTCTGGGGGGCGGAACGTAAATTCTGGGAATTACCAGGGGTTTACACAACGGCAGTTGGTTATTCAGCAGGTTTTACACCCAATCCGACTTACCAGGAGGTTTGTAGCGGACTGACTGGGCATAATGAAGTTGTGCTGGTTGTATATAAGCCAACAGAATGTAGTCTCGATAAGATTATTAGGGTGTTCTTTGAGTCTCATAACCCAACACAGGGAATGCGTCAGGGTAATGATCGAGGTACGCAATATCGTTCTGGGGTTTACTATTTGACGGATAAGCAGAAAGTGCATGCAGACACACTATGTGCAGATTACCAGAAAAAGCTGACTCGCTCAGGTTATGGCTTAATAACAACTGAAATTAAGCCTGCCGCAGAATTTTATTATGCTGAAGACTATCACCAGCAGTATTTAGCTAAAAACCCTAATGGATACTGTGGTTTAGGTGGTACTGGAGTCAATTTTGACTAGATGTGCTTCTTACTCAGGACTCTCAGCTAAATAAATCCCTTCTTACCTGTGTAATAACCTTATATTTGTTCTATAAATAGCCTGTAAGTCTTATAAAAAAGGGACATGGGTCTGTGGGCGAACCTGGCGAAAACAACGATAATCTGGCACAACCACCCGACAATCAGTCAGACGTGAAAATTGCTATTAGCAAGAAGTCACTTGAAGATCTGGTTAAAGGGATTGTTGCTGCACCAGAGAATGACTGGCAAATCAATTTAAGTGCTGAGAATACACTACCCAAGGTGCTTAAGCTCGCCGTCCAGAAATACAGTGCTGCATTCAAAGACTTGATGCAGCAGAAAGATCAACAAATCAGCTCATTAAGTCAGGCGAATGTTCGTGTATTGTTCCTGAATGAAGCAATTGGCCAGATTAACGACATTACCTCTGAGTCATATCATAATGGAACAGCACACTCTCAGTATGAGAGTGTTCTTGATGACATGATGCATGCAACGATGGCAAGCATTTCAGCGCTTATATTTATTGATAGCCAATCTAAAATAAGTGAGTTTTATAGTCAGGGTATTGATAAGGTCAGTGATAACCCGACTGATGACTATGTTGGATTAATAGGGCTAATTGCTAGTAAGTTTATTGAAAATGAGAATCAGTCAATATTGATAAATGAGCCAGATGAGTTTACAAATGTCATTCAAAGTAGCTTTGATGGTCTTGATATCAGCAATCTTTTATTACTTCCACTGACTTTGCATAGTAGCAAACAGGTAAGAGGTGTTCTGGTTATAGGAAATAAACGCAAGAATTTAGATTTTGATAATAATGATCGAACAGTGATTGAGTTGTGTGCAAGTGAAATTTCAAATGCGTATGAGAGAATTATTCTGAATCGTCAATTAAGAAGAGAGAAAGAAGAGCAGGAGAGATTGTTAGAAGAAATTAAATATACGCAGGACCAGTTGTTACAATCAGAAAAGATGGCTTCGATAGGGCAGTTAGCAGCAGGTGTAGCACACGAGATTAATAACCCAGTTGGTTATATAAACTCAAATATAAATTCAATGAAAAATTATATCAATGAGATATTTGATTTAATTGAAGAATATAAATCGATAGAAGCAGATTTGCCTGAAGAAAAGCGTAAGGCCATTGAACAAATACGTAAGGATGCGGATCTTGACTATTTAAAAGAAGATACAATAGAGCTTGTTAGTGAGTCTATTGAAGGTGTGACGCGTGTTAAACAAATTGTAAATGATCTTAAAAACTTCTCACGTGTTGATGAAGCAGAGTGGCAGTGGGTTAATTTACATGAAGGCATTGATAGCACGCTTAATATAGTCCATAACGAAATAAAATATAAAGCTGAAGTTCATAAAAACTATTCTGATATACCAGATGTGCATTGCATCGTTTCACAAATAAATCAAGTTGTAATGAATCTTCTCGTTAATGCTGCACATGCAATAGAGGAAAGAGGAAATATCACGATATCAACAGGTGTTGATGGTGATATGGTGTTTATAAAAATATCTGATGATGGTTGTGGCATTGAAGATGAAAAACTAAGCAGGATATTTGATCCGTTTTATACATCTAAGCCAGTAGGTGAAGGTACCGGATTAGGGTTGTCTTTGTCCTTTGGGATAATTGAAAAGCACAAGGGAAAAATAGATGTAAAAAGTGAAGTTGGTAAAGGTACAGAATTCACAATTTTATTGCCTATAAAAGAATAAGGTAAAAGACTTAGGGGGTTGTAATGGAGAATGATTCAGATAAAGAAGAAGTGAAGTACACTATTCTTTGTGTTGATGATGAAAAAAATATCCTTTCATCGTTAAGGCGTTTGCTAAGACCTGATGGGTACAATGTTTTGCTCGCAGGTGGTGGCGCTGAAGGTCTGGAGATCTTAAAGGAACATCATGTGGACCTGATTATATCAGACATGAGAATGCCTGAAATGAATGGGGCAGAGTTTCTTGAGCAAGTGTATAAAGAATATCCAGATACAATGAGAATATTGCTTACAGGATATTCGGAGATATCATCAACAGTAGATGCGATTAATAAAGGTAATATTTATAAATACATAAGTAAACCATGGGAAGAGAGTGATTTAAAGTTAACTTTAAGGAATGCGCTTGAGCAGAAGAGCCTAGAAAAAGAACGTGATCGCCTAATTGAGCTAACCAAAAAACAAAATGATGAGTTAAAAGAATTTAATAATAATCTGGAAGGTCTTGTTAAGCAGAGAACAGATGAGTTAGAGCAGACCATGGATATGCTGGAAACAGCATTTGCAACCTTGAATGACAGTTATTCTAATACGATTAAAGTTTTTTCTGGTCTGGTTGAGATGAGGGATGGCGCCCTTAAAAGCAATTCTCTAGAGGTTGCCGATGGTGTTAATTATATATCAGATAAGCTTAATTTATCAGATGATGATAAAAAGTCGATATCACATGCAAGTATGTTAAGAGATATAGGAAAAATATCATTTCCAGATTCCATGATTAAAAGACCAATGGAAGATCTTGATGCAATAAGCCTTTCAGAAATTAAAAAATTCACTGTAATCGGTGAAGGGATTTTAATGCCAATTGAGCCATTAAATGATTCAGCTAAAATTATTCGTAGTTTTAAAGAATGGTTCAATGGAGGTGGTTTTCCTGATGGTCTTAAAGAAGATGAAATACCATTGGGTTCACGGATATTGGCTGTAGTTAATGATTATTATGCTTTGATAAATGGCACACTTATATCGGGTGGTTTCTCAGCGTCGAAAGCTAGGGAGTTTTTGATAAAAAACAAAAATATAAGATATGATCCAAAAGTGGTTGACATGTTCCTGGAGTTTCTAGGAGATGTTGTAGAAGATGATAAACGATCAGTTGATAAAACTGTTGTTACACAACAGTTGAGTAGAGGGATGAAGCTTAAAAAAGATTTAGTTACTAAGAGTGGTGTGGTGCTTCTTTCAAGAGGGTATGTTTTGGGTGAGCATATGATTAAGCAGATTACTAATCTTGAAAAATCACTTGGTGAAAAGTTCGTTATTTCAATTGAGTAGAGCAGGTAGGTATAGAGATATGTAGTGTTGCTATAATTGGAAATATGTAATGTCAAATAGACAGTATTCAAAACTAATTAAATCAGTTGTTTCAAACAAAGAGTTTGATCTGGAAAGCTTCAAGCCATTTAAGGTGTTGTTGGTTGATGATGATCCAGTGTTTAGAATGACAGTTAAAGCAATGCTTAAGAACGGGTTTGAGATTTGTGAATCAGAGTCTGGGGAAAAATCACTTGAGTTTTTGAAGTCAAATGAAGTTCAACTGATATTATTAGATTTGCATATGCCTGGTATGTCAGGGATTGATGTAATCGGTGAACTGTCAGCTATGGAAGGTAAGTCAGATATTCCAGTAATTATTTTGTCTGCTGCAGATGAAAATGAATCAATTCTAGATGCATTTAAAGCCGGTGCTGTTGATTATATAACGAAGCCTGTTAAAAAACATGAATTATTAGCCAGAGTAAATACGCATCTTGAATTACGTAATCGGCAAATTCATCTTGAAGAGATGGTTTCAGAAAGAACAGGAAAGCTAGTCGAAGCTTATGAGGATTTAGAGTCTGCACAAACACAGCTTCTGCAGTCTGAAAAAATGGCATCTATAGGGCAATTAGCTGCTGGTGTGGCACATGAGATTAATAACCCAGTTGGCTATGTTTCGTCTAATATAGGGACTTTAGGTAATTATTTAAATGATTTATTCGACTTGATTAAACATTATGAGAGTCTAGAGCGTTTACTGTCTGAAGATCAACTAAAAGTTCTAAATAAAATTAAGCAGGATATGGATTTGAAGTATTTAAAAGATGATGTGAATGATCTTTTATTAGAAACAACAGACGGATTAAATCGTGTGAGGGATATAGTTATAAGTCTTAAGGAGTTTTCACATGTAGGGGAAAATAAATGGGAGCGTGCAAATATACATGATGGTTTGAATAGTACATTGAATATCGTACATAACGAGATTAAGTATAAAGCAACTATTGTAAAAGAATATGGAGATATACCAGATATAGAGTGCATTGCTTCGCAACTCAATCAGGTATTTATGAATCTCTTTGTTAATGCGGCACATGCTATTCATGAAAAAGGGATCATAAAAATAAAAACCTGGAAACAAGATGAAATGGTTATTGTAGAAATATCAGATAATGGTTCAGGTATTTCAAAGGAAGTACAATTGAAAATATTTGATCCATTTTTTACAACTAAGCCGATAGGTAAGGGGACTGGGCTGGGTCTGTCGTTATCATATCAAATAATTGAGAAGCATCATGGAAAGATCGAATTGCAGTCAAAAGAAGGGGTTGGTACACGATTTACTATTTCGTTACCAGTGAACCAACCGGAACTGGATGATAATCATGCCTGAATACGATGATGAAAAAAAGCGTCTGATTATTAAGGTCGTTTATTATGGACCCGCATTAAGTGGTAAGACAACAAATATAACCCGATTGCATGATCTTTTAGATCCTGAACTTAAGGGTGAGATGATGATTCTTGAAACAAAGGATGATAGAACGCTATTTTTTGATATGTTGCCTCTAGGTGTGAAAACAAAAACAGGAATGTTGATAAAGCTCAAACTGTTTACTGTTCCAGGTCAGGTGGCTCACGATAGTACACGTAAAGCTGTGCTGTCACGTGCAGATGGCGTGGTTTTTGTTGCTGATTCACAACTTAATCAAAAGGTAAATAATGCTAATTCATTTGAGAACCTTGCTGATAATGCAAATAAGGTTGGTCTTGATTTCGAAAATATGGCTATAGTGATTCAATACAATAAGCGAGATTTACCTGAAATTGAATCGGAAGATATTGTTTTAAAAAGATGGAGTAAAATGCCGTGGCCTGTTGTTTTTGCGAGTGCACTACCTGGTGATGGTGTGCTTGAGACATTTAAGACTTTACTCGGTCAAATATATACAAGGGTTGATGATGAATTTAATTTATGTAATGAGCATTCCCTTACTGAAAATGACTTCATATCAGGCGTTATGGGTGGGCAATGAGTGATTATAATAAAGAGCACTTTTTAGAGCCCTATGATCAGGATTATGGCCTGCTTGAAATATTTAAATCTGCAGGCCTTAGTAGCTTGAATAAGCTGTTTTCTGGTCTCTTAGGAGATGATTATTATATATCTGATATCAATGACAATGTTGTCCTGGGTAGTAAGTGTGATTTTAAGAACCAGCTAGATATTGATATAGAATTCGAAAAAGCAGGGGCACTATTTTATAATAGGGATATATCAGAAGGTGCAGTGTCTTCGATTAAAAACACCATCCAGATTGTTTCATCGGCCTATCAGAAATATATCATGGCTTCAAGTCTACATATAGAAGCCGTGCATGCAGACTATGCAGAAATAAAACTTAAGAAAGAACAGCTTGAGGAGTCAGAAGCTAAATACAGGGAACTATCCGAGCAGCTTGATGTGCGGGTTAAAGAGCAGGTGATTGAAATTGAAAATAAACAGCGCCAGTTATATCTCGCAGAAAGATACTCTGCAATAGGACGATTGTCAGCAGGTGTGGCTCATGAAATTAATAACCCAATGGGTTTTATTTTAAGCAACCTTAACACTTCTAAAACATATCTGGATAATTTGTCTGCATTAATAAAAATGATACTAGATAATGCCAGTTACGATGATGTTAAAAATTATATTAAGAGTAATGAGGTTGAGTACGACTTAGAAGACTTCTATGACTTGATAGATGAAAGTGTGACGGGTGGTACCCGAATTAGATCGATTGTCTCTGCGCTTATGATTTTTTCAGATGTGGATATTGAATCTTCTGAAGATGTTTCTATTGTTGATATATCAAATAACGTTCTCGAAAGTTATAAATTACCGGATGATAAAAAAATAAATATATGTATAAATGCTAATCAGGAAGCCTTAATCAAATGTAATCAAACACTGCTAATGCAGGTATTTCGTAATGTTTTGTCAAATGCGATCAGCTCTATTGAAACAGAAGGCGTTATCTGTTTCGAAGAATCACTCGATCATGAAGGTGTTTGTATAATGATTAGTGATACAGGTTGTGGTATGTCTGAAGAGGTGCTTTCCAAAGTATTTGATCCATTTTTTACAACAAGAGACGTAGGTCAGGGTGTTGGCCTTGGTATGACGGTGGCTAATGAAGTGATAAATACAATGGGCGGTACTATTGAAATACAATCTGAACTTGAAAAGGGAACGAAGGTAATTATACATTTGCCTGAAATTAAAAGTTCATCGGACGCCAAACTAGATGGGTAAATATTCTTCTCTATTTTCAGATGATGAAGCGGACGATTCTCAGGACGTTGAAGAATTCGTTCCTTATCACATGCTACTTGTTGATGATGAACCAAATGTACTCAAGGCTTTGCAGCGTGTATTTAGAAAGGAAAAATATACAATAAATACGGCAAATAATGCTGCAGAGGCTCTTGAGTTTTTAACCAAAAATCAATGTCAGCTTGTAATATCAGATTTTAAAATGCCGGGAATGAATGGTGCTCAATTTTTACAGGAGACTAAAAAGCTATATCCTAATATGATCCGTATTATGTTAACAGGTCAGGCTGATACAGATGCAGTAATGACTGCAATTAAAGATGGTGCTGTCTATAAGTTTATTCTTAAACCATGGAATGATGATGATTTACGGGTTACAGTGGCACTGGCTTTTGAACAATATGAGCTCGTCAAGAAAAATGAGGAACTAAAAAAGCAGAATTTAAATAAAGCTAAGGAAATCAACTCACTCGTTAAGCTCAATGTCACTAATAAGAGTCAGCTCGCGATCATGCTTAATAAGCGTGGTTTGCTCACAGATAAGCAGGTGCAAGCTGTTCATAACCTTCAACAGGTTAAGAAGAGACCAATTATCAAGTCACTTATTGATAAAGACTGGGTCGATGAAGCAGTCGTAAGGAAAATTCTTCAAAAAGACATGTTGATGGATGAAATAGATCTTAAGGAGGCTAGAATAGAACCAGAAGTCGTTTCAATGTTGCCAGGTACTTTCTGTGACTATCATCTGGTTATTCCAGTTTTAACAGATGAACGCTCATTAACGCTTGCAATGGCAGACCCTCTTGATACAGGCCTTACAGATGATTTACGTTTTATAACTGGTCTAGATATTAAACCAGTTTTAGCATCTTCTGAAAGTATTAAGCAAAAAATATCTGAAATTTATGAAGATGCCTCTATGGAAGAACTTGAGTCATTTATGTCTGACTCTGATCCATTTGAAGGTATCGAAATTGTAATAGATGATGAAGACGAATCTAGTCTGGAAGAGTTATTACATGGCACTGATGAGCCACCCGCGATTCGCCTGGTCAATGCCATTATATTAGAAGCTATTCGTCTTAAATCAAGCGATATTCATATTCAGCCTAAAACAAAAAATATTGTGATACGTTATCGTCTTGATGGGGTGTTGCATGACAAAATTCATATCCCTCTTAATATGTTAATGCCGCTGGTTTCACGAATTAAAGTTATGGCTGAGCTTGATATTACTGAGCGTCGAAGGCCCCAGGATGGAAGAATAACTATTAAGACACCGATGCGAGTTGTAGATTTACGTCTTTCTACAATTCCAACTATTAACGGTGAAAAAATTGTTATGCGATTATTGGATAGAAACGCATCTATTCAAACATTAGATGATCTGGGCTTATCAGTTCCTAATTTAATGAAAATACATAATCTGGTTACTCGTCCGCAGGGTATTATTTTAACCACAGGACCGACAGGCAGTGGTAAGACAACCACTCTGTATGCAATGATGCAGCATAATCTTTCTTCGGAAAAAAACTATGTAACTATTGAAGATCCCGTTGAATATTTTATGGACTCTGCCTGTCAGGTGATGGTTAAAGAAAAGATTGGTTTAGATTTTGCTACTGCACTACGATCTATCTTGCGACAGGATCCCGATGTTGTCTTACTGGGCGAAGTACGTGATTTCGAAACAGCTGAAGTGGCTTTTCATGCTGCTTTAACAGGTCACCTTGTTTATTCAACTTTGCACACAAATTCAGCCATCACTACCATAACTCGCTTGATTGATTATGGGCTTAAGCCTCATGTAATCGCTGCGGCATTACAGGCTGTCGTTGCACAGCGGTTGGTGCGTAAGATATGTCATCATTGTAAGGAATTAACTTCAGCGCCACAGGAAGTGTTACATCAATTAGGTGATACGTTTCTTTCTGAAAACATGATTTTCTACCATGGAAAGGGCTGTCCTAAATGTAACAATACGGGATACGCAGGAAGGGCGTCTATTTATGAAATTTTAATACCCAGTATAGAAATGCTGGATCTTATTTCAAAAAATGCGAGCTTTCTTGAATTGACGCAACAGGCTTCACTTGAGGGTATGACAACGCTAATAGAAGATGCCAGAGATAAAGTGAACGCGGGTATTACCAGTGCAGAAGAAGTCTTGAGGGTACTCGGGGCTCAGGTGATTCAGTAAATAATCGCAAGGTGAATAAACGTTGTCTGTTTATACACCTTGCGTCTTCAGCAGATTACTTAAGTGGCTTGTACTTAATGCGGTGAGGATTCATTGCATCGTCACCTAGTCGACGTTTACGGTCGGCTTCATAATCAGAGTAATTGCCTTCAAACCAGGTTACCTGAGAGTCGCCTTCAAACGCCAGGATGTGTGTTGCGATACGGTCAAGGAACCAGCGATCGTGCGAGATAATTACTGCACAGCCAGGGAAGTCGAGAACTGCTTCTTCTAGTGCACGCAGTGTTTCAACATCAAGGTCATTGGTCGGTTCGTCAAGCAGCAACAGGTTGCCACCTTTCTTCAGTAATTTAGCCAGGTGTACACGGTTTCTTTCACCACCAGATAAATTCCTGATATGTTTCTGCTGGTCTTCACCTTTGAAATTAAAGTGTCCAACGTAAGCACGTGAAGGCGTGGTATAACGGCCCACTTCAATGATATCGAGACCGTCGGAAATTTCTTCCCAGACAGTTTTATTATCATCCAGTGTGTCGCGACTCTGGTCAACATAGGCTATATCGACGGTTTCACCGACTTTGAATTCACCTGAATCTGGTTGTTCGTCACCTGTCATCATACGGAATAGGGTTGTCTTACCCGCACCATTGGGGCCAATAACGCCAACTATTCCGCCTTTGGGAAGATTGAAACTAAGATTTTCGTAAAGCAGGCGATCACCAAAGCTCTTGCTGATGCCGTTTGCTTCAATTACCAGATCACCGAGACGCGGTCCAGGTGGAATGTAGAGAGATTTGGTTTCACTACGTTTCTGAAAATCATCAGATTGCAGTTCTTCAAAGCGAGATAGTCGAGCTTTGCTTTTCGCATGCCGGCCCTTTGCATTTGAGCGAACCCATTCCAGTTCTGCCTTAATGGCTTTTTGTCTGCTGGCTTCTTTTTTCTCTTCCTGCTCCAGACGTTTTTCTTTCTGTTCGAGCCAGGAAGAATAGTTGCCTTCCCATGGAATACCCTGACCTCGATCCAGTTCGAGGATCCAGCCAGCGACATTATCAAGGAAGTAGCGATCGTGGGTAACGGCAACCACAGTGCCTGAGAATTCAGCAAGGAAGCGTTCCAGCCAGGCAACCGATTCGGCATCGAGGTGGTTAGTGGGTTCATCAAGAATCAGCATGTCAGGTGCTGACAGAAGTAGTCGACACAGAGCGACGCGTCGGCGCTCACCTCCGGATAGTTTGCTCACATCTGCATCCCACGGGGGTAGACGCAATGCATCGGCTGCAATTTCAAGCTTATGATCCAGATTATGTGCATCAGCCGCCTGAATAATGTTTTCCAGTCGGGCTTGTTCAGCAGCTAGTGCATCGAAATCAGCATCTGGTTCTGCATAGGCCGCATAAACTTCATCTAATTTGCTTTGTGCTTCCTTAACTTCTTTCAGACCATCTTCAACATTGCCACGAACATCTTTAGATTCGTCAAGCTCAGGCTCCTGCTGTAAGTAGCCAATATTTATGCCTGGTTGAGGCCTGGCTTCCCCAATGATGTCCTTGTCGACACCGGCCATAATTCTTAACAGTGTAGATTTACCCGCACCGTTATAACCTAGAACACCAATTTTCGCTCCGGGGAAGAAATTCAGGTTTATGTTTTTAAGCAGTTCTTTTTTGGGTGGTACAACTTTGCCCACGCCATTCATTGTATAAATATACTGTGCCATAATAAATTTGATCGTATCTATGATAATAACTGGCTGGCAATTATACTTGATTCGGAGGTAAAAATACCTCTCTATACCTGACTATCATTGCTAAAAACTTTAAATAATATAAATAGTGAACTAATTAGTGCCATTTAACCTATTATATCGAATTGTATTCTTTGCTCTCATCGCTCTACTGCAGGCCAGATCGGAGAGCACACGTCTGAACTCCAGTCACTGGCA
>JBFHVQ010000022.1:0-37971 GCA_041589455.1 Gammaproteobacteria bacterium
ACTACAGCACTTATTAAAGCAGGCCGGTAGTCTGTTTAATCTGGATAAAGTACTCGATAGTTTTTTACAGCATCGCAGTGACTGGTGGGCCTATACTGATGCACAAACCGATGCTGTCACTTTTGCTCAGAAAAAACTGGCTGACACACTGCAAATCACTTTAAACACAGATCCACTGGACGAGTTTTTTTCACCTCGGCTAACACAACAAATAAGCCAGTTCGCTCCACTGTTAGTTAAAGCCAGCGGCAAGAAAAATCTTGCCTGTGCAGATTCACTCGCCAACTGGCTACTAGACAAAGAACCCTCACTACACCAGTTTCATCTAATTAAAGACTGCTTTCTAAAAAAAGATGGTGAACCCATGGTTCAGGGGCGTAATGATAGCGCAGCACTTAGAAAACGACTCGCTGAAGACGACGAACTGTTTTTCGAACTAAATGAAATTCTCACCAATAAAGTTCTACAAACTATCGACCTGATCAATCGTCAGGATTGCTGGCGGTTAAATGCCGACTGGTATTACTGCGGTGAAAAATTTGTAGAACATTACCAGCAATTAAAAACCCAGCAAAGGCTGCTCGACTTTACTGACCTTGAATGGCGCAGCTACAAATTATTACAGGACTCAGACAATGCGCTCTGGATCCAGTATAAACTGGATCAACAAATCCAGCATTTATTGATCGATGAATTTCAGGATACCAACCCGACTCAATGGCAACTGATCCTGCCATTACTGGAAGAAATGGCCGCAGCAGAATCAGAAAGATCTCGCAGTGTGTTTCTGGTTGGCGATGAAAAACAGTCTATCTACAGTTTTCGCCGAGCAAAACCAGAATTACAGCAACAGGCATCTGACTGGCTTGCACAAAACCTTAATGCTCAAGCATTTCCACTCAATAAATCATGGCGCTCTTCACCTGCCATTATCAATACGGTTAACGCAGTGTTTGCACAACCGGAATTACAAAAAGACCTACCAGGTTTTTCCGAGCATTTTACACATCATGATCAGCTTCCTGGTCGAGTTGAAGTTTTACCATTACTTAAACCGGAAGACCTGCCTGAAATTGAAGAAGCAATTTACTGCCGTAATCCCTTGCTGCAACCACGCCTCGAAGCGCATGGACTGCATCAGTTAGAAGCACAACAAATCACCCAGCATATAAAGGCTTTAATCAGTCAGCAAACGCCGGTCATTGAGAATGATAATATTCGTCCACTGAACTTTAATGATATCTTTATTCTGGTACGCAAACGAAGTCACGTAGCCGATTATGAACAGGCATTGAGGCAGGCCAATATCCCTTACCTGGGAACCAATCGGGGAACCTTTTTATCCTGCCTTGAAGTACAGGACATGGAAGCGCTTCTGGAAACCCTGTTAACGCCATTTAATAATCTTGCATTAGCACAGGTCTTAAAGTCACCCTTGTTTAATGCAAGTGACGACGACCTGCAGCTAGTTGCCAGCAATGCTGCCAAACCTCACTGGTTTGAGCGCATACAGTTGTTAGCAGAAACACTCGATACCGATCATCCGATACACCGAGCAGCGACATTAATAACACACTGGCGCACACTGGCCGATAAAATACCGGTGCACGATTTACTCGATAAAATCTTTGACCAGGGTGATGTGATGCAACGTTATCACCGTGCTACACCAAAGGCATTACAAGCCAGAGTCAAAGCTAATTTAACATTATTTCTGGAAATGGCGCTTGACCTGGACAGTGGCCGTTATCCAAGCCTGATGCATTTTCTCGATTACCTGCGCAGCCTCAAGGCCACACCGGGAGACGCACCAGATGAAGCACCAATGGAAACCCGTGAACCACGGGTGCGTATATTGACCATTCATGCCAGTAAGGGGCTGGAGGCACCGGTGGTATATCTCGCGGATACAATCACTTCTTCCAGAGATAAGTCGGCCTTAAGTACCCTGGTAGACTGGCCGGTAGATAAGAGACAGCCGCAACTGTTCCAGCTAATCCCTTCCAGGCAACGCCAGGACACAATTACCGCACAAATAAATCAGTCACACCTGGCAATGAAAAATCGTGAAGATGCCAATTTATTATATGTCGCGATTACCCGTGCCCGGCAGTACTTGTTTGTCTCGGGCTGTAAGGGAAAACTGGGGCCTTTCCTTGACTGGTATCAGCCCGTCTTTAATGCCTTACAACAGCTCACTGAAAACACAGAAGACACACATCTAGTCTATCAGTATGGTGAATTACCTGATGTTATTAGTGATAATAATAAAGTAGAACCGACACCCTCGACTAATTTTGTTATTCCCCTTGAGCTAACCAGAAAACTCAAGAAAATCCCTTCAGCAGATACGCTGATTGCTCCTAGCTATATGAGCCAGACGCCAGCATCACAGAAAACCAGCAATGAAGATGTTGATGCCCAGCTCAGGGGTATCGCCATTCATCGCATGCTGCAATTAATGACACAACAAAACGATTTAGATTCGCAACAATTATTAAGAAAGATTTCAATCGAACTTAAACATAATAACCTGCAGGAATTAAACGACTGGCTGAGCATTGCACTGGAAAATTTCAGCCACCCCGATTTGCAACATATTTTTAAGCCAAATGCCGACTACCTGTCATATAGTGAATGCCCGGTGCATTTTCAGCACCAGCAACAGCCAGCATTTGGCATTATCGACCGGATTATTGTTGAACCACAACGGGTACTTCTTGTGGATTACAAAACCCATCAACAGGCCAGCACAGACAACCTGCAACAACTGGCAATGCATTATCAACAACAAATGCAGCTGTATAGCGAAGCCTGTCAGCAACTATGGCCTGACAAAGTCACCGAGTCTTTTTTACTGTTTACTGAATCTCGATCACTGTATTCAATGAGTCCGGCATAGCCCTTCAATAATCCTGCATTTGAAATAATCAGCACAAATAAAAAGCCCGTGGTTTGTTATAAAAAACAAGCCACGGGCTTTCTTGTAACACTAGCAGTTAGTTAACTGCCACACACAAACATACTGAATTACAGGCTATCTATCTGCTGAATCAATTTCGCTGCTGGAACATAACCCGGCATTAACTGGCCAGATTCCAGCATAATAGCTGGTGTACCACGAATGCCTATCTGAGATGCCAGTGCCTGATGTTGTTTAATTGGGTTATCACACTTTTTATTTTCGATATCACCGCCTGATTTCGCCTTGTCGAGTGCTGCATTCTGATCTTTTGCACACCATACCGAGACAGAGGTATCTACGCTCTTCGCACCTTTAAATGGCACAAACACATAACGCACCTTGATGCCATTCTTCTGATACTCAGGCATTTCATCATGCAGACGCTGACAATAGGGGCAATAAATGTCAGTAAAAACTGTAATGGTATGCCGCACATCACCTTCCGGCTTGTAAACCACCATATTATCTTCACCAAGCTCATTTATTGCCTGTAGTCTGATACCACCACGGGTTTTTTCAGTCAGATTTTCTCGCTGTTCCATATCAAACAGGCTGCCATCGAAAATATAACGAGCCTGCTTGTCCATGTACATCACCTGACCACCGGAAACAACTTCATACAGGCCTGGCAGAGGTGTAGAGCTTATTTTTGCATCTACTGCCTGTGGAATTCGCTTGATCAGCGCCTGTTTCAGTGATGTAAGTTCTGCTTTACTGAGTTCCGCAAAACTTGCTGATGAAAATGCCAGCATCACCATAAGTACGCCAGATTTGATTAAAAATTTCATAAATTGATTTCCAGTTTAAATGTTCTATAAGTCATCATCTTAATGTAGACCGTGGTGATTATAAATAATTCCCGTTGCGTTGGGTGAATATTCTCCTTAATTCATGCCCTGGGATGATGCTGCTGATACAGACTTTGTAAACGTTGATTGGCTACATGGGTGTATATCTGGGTAGTGGATATATCACTATGCCCCAGTAACATCTGCACTACCCTTAAATCAGCACCATGATTGAGTAAATGGGTCGCAAATGCATGCCGCAGGGTATGCGGTGATAACAAGTCGCCATCAATACCGACCTGCAACGCATATCGCTTTAATAAATACCAGAAAGCCTGACGTGTCATCCCGCGTCCCCGATTTGTCACAAACAGGGCATTACAGGGTAATTGATTATGCATAAGATCGGCTCGAGCCGACTTTAAATAAGCCTGCAAACTATCAATCGCTTCTTCACCCAGGGGCACCAGCCGTTCCTTGCCTCCTTTACCGATCACCCGAATAACTCCCGGGTCCAGTGACACCTGGGTAAACTCCAGCCCCACCAGCTCACTGACCCTTAAGCCTGTCGCATAAAGGGTTTCCAGCATGGCCTTATCTCTGAGGCCCAATGCCTGATTCGTGTCAGGCGCCAGCAACAGCTCAGCCACCTGTTGCTCTGTTAATGTTTTGGGTAGGGGTTTTTCAGGTTTGGGGGCTTCGATCAGCGCCACTGGATCAACAGGCACCTGACCCTCTCGATGCAGCCAGCTATATAAACGTCGCATGGATGATAATAAACGCGCTGCACTACGATTTTTACTGCCCTGTTCGAAGCGATAGGCTAAAAATGCCTGCAAATCCTGTTGTTCAGCCGTTCGCAATGATAAGCATGAAGCCTGCAACCATTCCGCCAGTGCAGCCAGGTCATTTCGATAAGCGGAAAGTGTGTTCTGGCTAAGCCCCTGCTCCATCCACAGGGCATCAAGAAATCGCTCGATGAGCTGCTGCTCTGATATGGGTAGCTTATCAAGTTTTGCCATCACGCAAGGTCCAGTTAAAGATGGCATCAGACTAGCATATTTTTAGAATGGTCGAGCAGCCGATTATGTTAAAATCAGCACCCAGTCAACAACCCCGACTAGAAATAATAGTCAAATCGATCCCAGAATCCACTATGCAACAACAAATCACCTATCTCATTCTGGCTGGAGGCCGCGGACAGCGTATGAACGGCGCTGACAAGGGCCTGATGCAGTGGCAGGGCAAACCTATGATCGAACATATTCTGGCATCGCTGGGTGCACCAGCAGAACAGGTTATTGTCAGTGCCAATCGCAACCTGCAGGACTACCAAAACTATGCAGGCCAGGTCGTTGAAGATCGCTTTGAAGACTTTCAGGGGCCCCTGGCGGGACTTTTAAGCGCAATGCGGGTCTGTGATACTGAATTTCTACTTTGCGTCCCCTGTGATTCACCTGCACCACCAATCGATATGCTACAACAATTACATCAGTGCATGAGTCAGCAACAGAAAACATCGGCGATCTGCCACGACGGTAATCGCCTGCAACCGCTTTTTTGCCTGATCAACTGCCAGCACTTGAATTTACTTGAGCAATTTTTACAACAAGGTCGCCGTAAGGTTCATGACTTTATGCAAATGATCGACCCTGCGATTTGTGATTTTTCCTCACAGGCTTCTGCCTTTAATAATTTTAACCGTCCGGAAGATATGCAAGATGCCCAATAACCAGCCGATTACCTTTGAAAAACCCTTACTGGGTTTTGCCGCATTCAGTGGTACAGGTAAAACCACACTGTTACGCAAGCTAATCCCCGAACTCAAAAGCCGAGGCTTACGAGTTGCCGTGGTTAAACATGCACACCATAATTTTGATGTCGACAAGCCCGGTAAGGATAGTTACGAACTACGCAAGGCAGGTGCAGCCCCGATGCTGATTAGCTCCAGCAAACGCACGGTTATTATGATCGATAATGAAATCGAGCAAGAACCTGATTTGCAGCAGTTACTTGGTCATATCCCGGTGGATATGATCGATATGGTACTGGTAGAGGGTTTTAAACAATGGCCTTTTGCTAAAATCGAATTACACCGAGAAGCAACCGGCAAGCCGCTCATGTATGCAGAAGACCCTAACATTATTGCAATCGCACACGACAGACCGGCAAATAGCCCACTCAGCGATACTCAAATTCCCCAGCTGGATATCAATAATGTAGAATCTATCGCCGATTTTGTAATCCAGTTTAAACAGCAAAACACCACAGAAGACCAGTTATGATACAGAAACAGCCATCATGTAATGACGAATTTGACCCTAACTCACTCAGCTTTGAGCAGGCATATGAGCGTATACAACAAAGCATAGTGCCGGTTAAAGGTCGTAAAAATGTCACCATTCGCGAAGCAGCAGGACACATTCTCGCTGAAGATGTCAGCTCACCCATGGATATTCCGCCGTTCATTAACTCCGCAATGGATGGTTATGCAATTAATTCTCAGGACCTGCCACCATCAGGCGAAACCGCACTTAAAGTGATTGGCAAATCCTTTGCCGGCCGCCCTTTTGACGGTGACTTAAACAAAGGCGAGGCAGTTCGTATTATGACCGGCGCAGTGGTGCCTCAAGGTGCTGATACGGTAATTATGCAGGAACATGCAGAAGTCGACGGTGAGTATATAAAAATATCGGCAGAACATGAGGCCGGTCAGAATGTGCGCAAGCCCGGCGATGATTTTTTTAGTGGCGATACCATCATCAAAGCAGGTGAACGCCTGTCCCCTGCAAAACTGGGACTGCTTGCCTCAGTGGGCGTTACCGAATTTAAAGTGGTACGTAAACCAGTAGTGGCTTTTTTCTCAACCGGCGATGAATTAAAAGGTGTCGGCCAGACACTCAAACCCGGTGATATCTTCGACAGCAATCGTTATATCCTGTTTGGCATGCTGCAGAAAATGGGTGTCGACTGTATTGATATGGGCGTCATACCCGATATCAAAGAAGAAATTGAAAGCACCCTCAAAGAAGCGGCAAAAATTGCTGACATGGTGATTACTTCGGGTGGAGCTTCCGTTGGCGAAGCCGACTTTATCAAGGTAATCCTCGATGAAATCGGTGAAGTTGGTTTCTGGAAAATTGCCATGAAACCCGGCAAGCCACTGGCATTTGGCCATATCAATGAAACTATTTTCTTTGGTTTACCAGGTAACCCGGTTTCTGCAATGGCGACTTTTTACCAGTTTGTACAACCCAGCTTACGTTTACTGGAAGGTGAAACCATTAGCACCCCCATCACTCTCAAAGCCAGATGTGTCTCAAAACTGAAAAAACGTCCGGGTAGAAAAGATTTTCAGCGCGGTATTATGTCGAGTGATGAAAATGGCCAGTTAATCGTTGATACAACCGGAATGCAGGGCTCGCATATGCTGAGTTCCATGGCAAAAGCCAACTGTTTTATCGTGCTTGAACGTGAAGCCGGCGATATTGATATTGGTGAAATAGTTGAAGTACAGCCATTTAATGAACTAATTTAAACTTTTAAATCATACGTGCGATGCCTTTCTGTATCTTCACTCTGGAGTAGAAAGGCATCAATGCAACCTTTCACACATAAGATTAATTTGCTTTAGTTATAAATTATATCAATCATCGTTAATTGATAATAAATCATTATTCCTAGCCTTTAATATATTGGAAACCCCATTACACAACCTTGTAACCCAGAAAAATCAACCTTTGGCTCGGCATTTGCTCTGGCTTAATCTCTAATTTTTCACTGAGATACCAAATTTTCCTGCTTAGTAAGCAATAGCTGCTATCCAACTCCAGCAAAATCCTCAAGCAGTTGAAACTGCTTGCTGAAATCACTTTTATTAACAGAAAATTATTAGTTCATACCGGCTAAATTGTACTTTGCACTCTAGTCATTTTATTCCAGATGCAACACATCTAATTAGTAGAAACTCAGGTACACACTGGATAAGCTAACATCTGTTTACAAGAAAATACCCAAATGCTTTATAGAATTAGAATTGCAAGGCCTGTTTAAACAACGACAGGCTTTTACAAAATTTTGCTTAATTTCACATTGACAACAGACAATTCAGATATATTTTTGATTCAAGCACTTTAATTTTAGTGCTCGACAGGCTCATAACAATAGAAATACAACCTGTATAACCCCACTTTTTTTATAAATTCACAAGTTTGAGTAATTATTTATCCCTGATTAACTAATTTAGTACCATCCACTACACATTATCTATCAAAAATAGAAAAACCTTGTCGTGAAATCATCTTTATCGAGTTAACCAACATCATTCGCTTTATTTTTAGCCCAAAAAAAAGGCCTTATCAGTATGATAAGGCCTTTTTTAGTTAGATTGTGGCGATCTAACTGCTTAAAGCTTACTTTTTACGACGTGCACGACGTTTTTTAGGCTTTAAAGACTTTTCAAGCTTAGATAGTTGCTGCTTAGTCCATTTTTCTACGAACTTGGCAACTGCTGTTTCTTTGCTTTCAGCCATCTTGATCAGTGCAGCTTCACGCTTAGCAGCTACTTTCAGCTCTTCACGTGCAGCTTTCAGATCTGCCTGAACAGCATTGATCTTATCTTTCATTGCCTTTTTAGCTTCAGCAGTTTTCTGAGCAGCAGCTTTTTTCTTTGCAGCTAACTCTTTCTTTTTAGCGGCGGCTGCTTTCTTTTTAGCGGCGGCTGCTTTCTTTTTAGCGGCAGCTGCAGCTTTCTTTTTAGCGGCAGCTGCTTTTTTCTTTGCAGCGGCTGCTGATTTAGCTACAACTTTCTTTTTAACAACTTTTTTCTTAGCTGCACCTTTTTTTGATGCAACTGGTTTTTTTACTGCTTTTTTCTTTGGTCGAGCCATTTTATTAAATCCTCATTGTCGGGTTAATGCACAGATTATAATTCTTATTTTTTGTTTTACAAATAAATCAAGCGTTTAAAGTGCGTTTTTTTGAAAAAAATTAACTTTTTGACGTAAAAAAACCTGGAACAGAGCCCAGGTTTAATTTTTTTTACTCGTTAAACGATTTTTTTTGTTTTTTAAGTTTTTATACTTTTTCTTAAAATCGATCATTTTAAGTTTTGATTTACACCGCTTTTTAATAAAAAATGGTGGTGTAAATCAGAAAAATGGTCGAAGTTTTTTACACTTGATTATAACTTTGTAATGCGTTTATTCTCTAAAAACGGAATCCGGCTTGCACAAATCCACCTAATGATGAGTCATCACCAACGACAACCGCAGCATCTAGATGAAAACCTAACCATAATCCGATACCTGCTGAAAGCAAATCAGGGTCATTCGCATTACTCGCCATATTTGTTTGATAACCTGCGCGCAATTGCACAATCTCAAAAACATTAAATTCAGCACCAACTGATAATGATTTAGATGGATTTTCCAGGTGAACTGGGTCAATCTCAATTAAATCCATATCAGCAGCCAGCGTTACAAAACCGGCATCAAACGCAACACCGGCTCTTAACTGGGTTTCAAAATCAATTTCACGACCTGTACCGGTTGTTTTTGTCTCTTCAAGCAGGTTTTTCGCCACCAGGCCAACACGTACACTATCCAGAACATTTACCACAACACCTGCATCCAGAGTGGTAAAGCTACCCAGATCTTCTGAGTCTTCATCAACCACGTTTTCAATATCAGATGCTTCAATATTGACGTTATATTCAACACTTTCTACTGATACCAGCCGAGGTGTAACACCAAACGAAACCTGAATACCGCCTAATGACATCTCTGTGCCAATCGGAACGCCGATTTCAGTGGTTAAAACACCGAGTGCATTCACACTTGCAGTTGGATTTAACGGATCACTTGTAATATCAACATTAGTTATACCCGCAGAAACGACACCGGTAGCACGAGCTGCAACGCCCACCGTAAAACTATCACCTGAATACATTAGAGCAACATTTGGTGTCACAGAAACCACAACACTCGAATTATTCAGGCTTTGCACAATTGAAACTTCTTCCTGAATAATCTCAATTTGCCTTGCAGGTGAAGCCGTTAAGAACTCATTTTCTAGCGCCTGAAACTCATCAACTTTATCAATTACATCGCCATCATCAATTGCCTGCACTCCAATAGCAGGCAATAGCATGGCAAATTTATCATCGGTTTCATTCACGGCTAACATGCCGGGATTAGATAATGCAGCGGTAGTCATGCCACCTGTAGCAACACTGACATTACCCATGGCGACTGATCTGGCATCATAAAATCCATAGGGTAATGCCTGTACATTTGAAATTGAGGCGACCAGTAGACTCGCTGTAACTAAACTCCGCTTATACTATAGAATTCTCCAGAAGTAGTGTAATAAATCATCTAAAAGTCTATATCAAAACCCTTATAAAACAAGAACAATGGCGATACTCGGTATTAATATCCAGTTGTGGATGCAGTTTTTTGCGTAATCCGTTACAATTTTCACCCCCAAAGCATTTGTATCTCCAGTTATGAACCACTCAAACGCCACACTTATCAAACGCCTGTTATGCATCATTTACGACCTGTTTTTACTGATTGCGGCATTTTTTATTATTGGCATTATTGTCAGCAGTATCTCGACATTCATTATTAATGACGGCAATGCTATTACCGATGATCATCCATTTTATATTTATAATCAGGCAATTATTTTAACTAGCCTGCTTTTCACTGCGCTATTGTTTTTTGGCTGGTTCTGGAGACATGGCGGGCAAACACTTGGCATGAAAACCTGGCGTGTTCAACTCGTTTCAGATGATCAGATGTTTATTAGCTGGGATCAGGTATTTATTCGCTTTTTCGTGGCCATGTTATCCTGGGCCTGTTTTGGCCTGGGTTTTATCTGGTGCTTAATCGACCTGAAAGGACGTAGCTGGCATGATATTGCCTCTCACACTCAACTTAAGCAGTTAGAAAAGAAAACTTCCTGAGAATTTGCTCAAAAAATTACTTAACTCGCTTTAACGCAAACAAACTGGCAATCGCCACGGCAAACACTGGTGCCGATGCACTTATAAAGGGGTAAATGTTATATACCTGCCCCATATGATTCATGGTTCTGTTTAACAGGAAAAAACCAATACCTAATAAGAGTCCCACCAGCATCCGGTTACCCGTTCCCGTTGAACGCTGCGAGCCAAATACAAAAGGTAAGGCAATTAATAACATCACCATGCTGGATAGCGGAGTGAATACCTTTATCCAGAAGGCTAACTGATAGTGGCTCGACTCAAGATCATTATTTTGCAGATATTCGTTATATTGCAGTAGATCAAATGCTGACATATTTTCCGGCTTAACACTAACAACACTAAACAATTCAGGATTAAGTAACGATTGCCAGGTCTCTATCTTCCTGTATCGGCTTTCTACACCCTGCTGGGTAAATTCTGTCTGACGCACCTTACCAAGATGCCAGACACCTTCTATATATCGCGCACTGGCTGCAAGTGTGACACGTTTTAACTGATTATCTTCCGATAGCTCGTACACCTTAACCTGCCTCAGATTAAAGCCCGGGTAAACATGTCTCACATAAATAAACCGCTGAGAGTCACGCGCCCAGAAACCACCTTCCCCACCCAGGCTAATTGTTTGTTGTAGTTCTTTCGCTCGCATCGACTGCGCATAGCGTTCACTAAATGGCACAATTACTTCACCCACCAGGGCAACCACTATCAGAAGTATTAAGCCCGCTTTTAGAACAGAAAAAACGATACGCATAATCGAAACACCCGCAGCACGAATTACCGTAAGCTCACTGTTAGATGCCAAGGTTCCAAGGCTTAGCAGGCTACCAATGAGCACTGCCGTCGGAAACAGCTCATAAAGCCGTTTAGGTAAGCTAAGCAATACAAAGGCAGCTGCCTTTAAGGCACTATAGTGGCCCTTGCCTACATCATCCAGTTCACCAACAAAGTCTACAAAAGCTAGTAATGCTGCAAGTACTAGCAAAACCATTAAGGTGCCACTGATAATTGCTCTTGCGATATAGCGATCCAGTATTTTCATAAATCAGGCCACTGACTGCTGTTTTAGCAGCTGACGTACTCCACCAGAACGTCGAATCAGCCAGTAAGCTATGAGAAGCAGCGCAAAACCATGCACCCACCAGATACCTAGCCACTGTGGCACCTGATTATTTTCAACCCAGGTCTGCCCAACACCCAACAGGTTTGAATAAATTAAATAAATCAGAATTGCCAGGGCTAGCTTTGAATAACGCCCCTTGCGTGGTGTCGTATAACTCAACGGCAAGGCCAGTATTGCTAACAAAATTGCTCCAATGGGTAAGGAAAGTCGCCAGTGCAGTTCGGCACGATGATCTGCACGGTCGGAGTTCCACAATGCAATGGTATCGAGTGCTTTTTTAGCGCTAGATTTATGTTGTACTTCTGTATCAGGCAGGTAAACACCTTTTTTCTCATATTGAGTAATGCGAAAATCCGAGCGCCCCGGTATGCCTTCATAATGATACCCCTGTTTAAAAAGCATAAAGTCACGACCCTGCTCATCTTTATATCGACTAGCCTGTTCAGCGGTTTCTAAATGCTCAGTTGTCGGTTTATTCGGCTTTGGAGGTATGGTTTGATGCAAAAACACGTTTTTCATATATTTACCATCTTCAGACTGTTGCTGTAGGAACATAGTAGCCCCGCCCTTCCTGGACGTATTAAATCGCCCTGCAACCAGACCACTTAATTCAGATCGGCTTTCAAGTTCAGCCTTAAGATTCTCTGCCTGTTGGGACACCAGAGGCATTACGAATAGAGTCAGGTAAAAAAGCAATACTGAGACGGGTATAACAACCATTAAAAGCGGGCGATAAAGCTGCATAAAGCCCACACCACAGGCACCCAACGCAGCCATTTCATTATCTTTATACAAGCGACTAAAACATAACAAGATGCCAAGAAAAAGGCTCAAAGGAATGAGCAAAATTAAATATCGTGCAGCGGTAAATAACAGCAGCATCCAGATAGCATCACTTGGGATAGCCCCTTCGGCAGCTTTACCCAACAGCCTCGCCAGAGTACCACTCAATAGAATCATCATCAGAACCAGAGTGACTGCGAGCCAGGTCAGCAGGATTTCCTTTGAGATATAACGATCAATGATTGTAAAAAAAGGCTTACCCATAAGAAAATATATTTAAACTATATGCCTGGATTGTATGTTTAGCACCCTATTCTACCCTAAGTTTCATGGATAAACTGCAGACAGTTTCTGCCAGCTTAAATTCAACAGGAAGCTTTAAATTTAACGATTTTAAAAAAAATATCGTTTTTTCGTAAATTACGCTATATCTAATGGTCAGGATTTACTAAAATTCTCAATCATTTAGCCGTTCACTTTATCAAGACGTTCGAGTCGGCAAGTGCACTTTACTTTTAGGCTCGTCGCTATTCATAGGGCCAGCGAGCCATTACTTATTTATTTTGGAGTATCTATGGAATTTTCGGTCAAAAGCGGTAGCCCAGAGAAACAGCGTATTTCCTGTGTGGTAGTCGGTGTATTTGAGTCTCGTAAGCTATCACATTCAGCTCAGACTCTTGATGATGCCAGCGACGGTTTTATCTCTAACCTGATACGACGTGGTGAATGTGAAGGCAAACTGGGGCAGACCTTACTGCTACATAATGTTCCCAATACACTATGTGACCGTATTCTGGTGATTGGCTGTGGTCGTGAGAAAAACTTTGACATCAAAGCTTTCCAGAAAGCGAATAGTGTTGTCGCCTGCTTTCTTGATGACCGTGGCGCAACCGAACTTTTTTCCTGTATCACCGAATTAAACGTTAAAAACCGTGACTCAGCCTGGAAAGTAAGTCATGCGGTACAGGCAACTGAAGACGCCTTATATCGCTTTGACCAGTTAAAAAGCAAGAAAGAAAACACACGCCGTCCCTTAAGAAAAGTTATTTTCAGCGTACCCAGTCGCCGTGAATTACCTGATGGCGAGCAGGCTGTACGTGAAGGCATGGCAATTTCTTCAGGTATCAAGCTGACTCGTGACCTGTCTAATCTACCTGGTAATATCTGTACACCAACCTACCTTGCCGAACAGGCCAGAGTACTTGAAAAAACCCATCGTAACTTCAAGGTTGAAGTACTCGAGGAAGATGATATGGATAAACTCGGCATGGGTGCCTTATTATCTGTTTCAAGAGGTTCACGTCAACCAGCCAAGCTCATCACAATGCAGCATAATGGCGGCCCCTCTGAGCAAAAACCCATTGTACTGGTAGGTAAAGGCGTCACCTTTGACTCAGGTGGTATCAGTATCAAGCCAGGCGCGGCAATGGATGAGATGAAATACGACATGTGTGGCGCAGCAAGCGTAATGGGTGTTATGAGTGCCTGTGCAGACCTGCAGGTTCCATATAATGTTGTGGGTATTGTCCCTGCCACTGAAAATTTACCTGATGGCCTGGCGACCAAACCTGGCGATATCGTCACCAGTATGTCCGGCTTGACCATCGAAGTACTCAACACCGATGCCGAAGGCAGATTAATCCTCTGTGATGCTCTGACCTATGCACAGAAATATGATCCGGATGTGGTTATTGATATCGCTACACTAACCGGCGCCTGCATTGTAGCACTTGGCAACCACCCAGCCGGTTTACTGGGTAACCACAACCCACTAATTAATGACCTGCTGAATGCGGGCCGTGATTCTGGTGACCGTTGCTGGGAACTTCCATTATGGGACGATTACAATGAACAGCTACAAAGCAACTTTGCTGATCTTGCGAATATAGGTGGACGTGAAGCAGGGACTATTACAGCGGCTTGCTTCCTCTCAAACTTCACCAAAAAATATCGCTGGGCACACCTCGATATTGCAGGTGTTGCCTGGAAAACTGGCAAAGCCAAAGGAGCAACAGGACGCCCCGTACCATTGCTGATGCAATATTTATTTGACCGTATTGAAGAAGCCAGCTAGTCCCTGCCATGGCTCATGTAAACTTCCTGATCCTGCCTGATCAACAAACCGCCAGCTTATTGCACTATGCCTGTAAGCTGGCAGAAACCAGCTGGCAGCAAGGGCAGCGAACATTCATTATGACAGAGGATGACCAGCAAAGTATTCAGCTGGATAAACAGCTGTGGGATCTTCGTAGCAATAGCTTTATTCCTCATGGTATCGCAACCATGGAGCCTGTTGATGATCAGCACCCCATATTAATTTCTCATCTGCCTTACCCCGGACTAAAGGTGAAATACGTTATCAATTTATCGTGTCGCCCTTGTGAATTAACAGATGAAAACTCATTGCAAATTGATGAAATTCTGAATCAACAGGAACAGCGCAAACAGCAGGCCAGAGAAAACTATAAAATTTACCGCCAGCTCGGCTACACTCTGCAACACCACACACTGGAATCCGATGATGTCAAACTATGATGATAATATCCCTATGCTCACCGATATTTTACAAATTGGTGATGCGGACATGCACCATCACTTTGATGCGCATCAATTTGAAGATGAAGACAACGCAGAATCGGCTCAATCAATTAATTTTGAAAACGCATCTTCACTTGAAAACACAACATCCGACAATACATCTGATGACACACCTGTTTTACAGATGTATATGGACGATGAAACACCGCTTGAAGAAGAGCTTCCAGACGAAGACTTTTCTGAATCAATGCAACCATGTGTTAAGGAACTGGAAACCAATCTGCATGAAAACAAGGTAGCCACGCTAGATACTATTTCAGATAGTTTATCCCAATTAGAAATCAAAGAAGCCATAGATCAGGCAATTCAAGAATCACTTCCCCAGATAGAAGAAAGTCTGAAACAGATGTTATATAAAAAGCTGGGATTATAAGTTTTACTCTAATGTGTAGCTACGCATTAAGCTGGAGAAAACACGTCTAACAGATTATCACTAAACAATATGTATATGGTTACGTCCATTCTGTTTTACGAAATACAAAGCCTCGTCTGCTCTTTTTAACACGCCTGCACTATCATCCTGCTGATTCAATAAAGTACTGCCCACACTTAAACCGAACTCAATAGCTATACCCTTACTCTGGTTTAGCTCAATAATTTCTTGCTGCATACGCTGTGATATTGCCTGATACCATTTCTCAACATCACTCTTTGAATGAACCGGTAAAAGAACGATAAACTCATCACCACCGACACGCGCGCACACCGCACCTTCACCTAACGATTCTTTTAATGCTGTTGAGAATCTCTGCAATACGGCATCCCCCGTATCATGACCATATTCGTCATTGGTCTGCTTAAAAAAATCAATATCAATAATCGCCAGATAAACCAGATTATCCTGATCAGCCAAATCAAGCATTTCTTCAAGATACATATAGAGTACCCGCCGGTTATATAAACCTGTTAACGCATCCGTTTTGCTATCCTGCTCAAGCTGTTCATGATATAGACTGAGCTCACTGGCAATATGTTTAAAATAGCGAACCACCCCCTGTGTTTCTAACAAAAATGCCTCAGCGTTATCAGGCTGATGTTTTTTACCCGCTTTAATCGCAGAAACAATTTTTGCCAACAGGTCAAACTCACGATGAATGACTCTATACAAACGATGCATTGAAATATACAGAATACTGACCACTAACAAAAATGCCAGACTATTGCTAAATAACAAGCTGCTTATAAGAAAATTTTGACTAGGCTGCAATGTATTCATTTCCATTTTCCAGTCAGTATTTTCAATTTTAATACTGAAATCAGCTGGACGATCCCCTGCAAAGCCTTTAGTTTCTGCTATTACTATCCCTTCACCACTGATTATTCTATAAGCCCGATTATCAGTTTTCTGTGCAGCAAGAAACGTCTCAAATATTTTCAGACTAAAACTACTAAAAAGCATACCATAAAACTCTCCTTCAAAACTCACAGGAGAATATATATCAAAATGCTCCAGCCCTTTGGTTTTAATATGCACGGGAGGTGCGGCATGTAACTCCCCTTTCATTTGTCGTTTAAAATCTATCACACACGATTTTCCAAGCCTGAAATCAGAGCGATTCCCCTTAAGATCAAAACTTTTATCAAACACAGCAATACCGATAATATCTGGCACAATACGCTGCATTTTTTTCGCCCACAGGTGAATATCCTTGTGCTCCCCAAATTGAATAAGATCAAATATTTCGTGCTGCTGTGCCATTCGATCATTAAGTTTCTGATAGAAGTGAATGACATTTTCCAGGCTATCTGCTGTCGCCCTGGCATTTTTTAAAGACTCTTCCTTTTCTAACTCAAGCAAATGACTACTAAAATACAGATAATGCAGAAACGCTGCCAAAAACATCACAACAAAGATAATCACCGCATAACGAAGTGCATGTTGCTTTAATGATGTGATGTTTTGTTCAGACACAATCCAGCCCTGATAGATAGATATGAGTGTAGACGACTCTGCATCACATTTCGTGATAGAAGCAGATAACAAATTATCAATTTATAATAACTAAAAACATTTTAATGAAGAGTTGATAACGAAGCGTTTTTCTCAAAGTATTCCGGATGCACTCTATAGGTGTCAGAATTAATCTGAATCAGAAATTTCTCAGCACTGATATTTTGCTGGGTATTTTGCAAGCTTGATGCTGGCAGGAAGTGGTGAAAGTAACGAACATTGATATCAGGAAAACAAGCCTCAAGATCCTTTAGTGTAATAACAACACCCGCATCATCAATTGTCCCAATATTGCCTTCATTCACTGCATGTAGAAATAATTCGCGTAATCTCACTGTTTTGCCCTGTTATCATTTCGTAATGTAAACAGTAATGTTTTAATCACCAGATAACAATCCAGACATCATCAGTCTTAACACTATTTAACATTGCATGGAGGTTAAAGGCGCTGCGGTAATCGCCCTCCCGAAAAAATATGGGTGAAATTTACAGAGCACCAGATAAATTCACCGTGTTACAGGGTCTTACTATCACTGTAACACTGAAAACCTGGGTAGACAGATAAAAGAGACGATTAGCCCCTGTACCGGAATCGGTTAGCCACTCTCTAATGATGACCACGCCAATCAGGGTAGATCCATGTCGCCCCACATAGAATAATGAAGCTCCTTTTCTTCCCTCAACTCTTCAATACGGCGCCGGCTCAATTTGATCCTGTCCGCTTCATCCATATTCAAGTCGATATTATCAAGTTCTTCACCTTCATATGTCTCTTCGATATCATCAATTTCTGTGGACTTTTTGGCCATAGCTTTTATACCTGCAAAAATGAGGAGTTAACAGAACCACTCCTAAATCGACAGCATCAGCGGAGCTGACCTGTCAACCACTAAACCATAAACGTATTATTAGCCTGAAAATACAAATTTGCCAATCAGAAATCACAGTTTTTTTACTTAATACTTAAGTGCTGTCTGTAACAGCTCATAACATGATAAAGCCCACCGAAACACCGGTTTGTCTGTATTACAGCTACGATCCCGGCATCACTTAGGCTATAATTCGGCTTCTTTTTGCAAGACAAATTCGAAGGCTCCATGGAAACAACCTACAACCCGCAATCCATCGAACAAAAATGGTATCAAACCTGGGAAAACAACGGCTACTTCACCCCTCAAGGTGAGTCAGATGCAGGTAATTACTGCATTATGATCCCCCCGCCAAATGTAACAGGCACCCTGCATATGGGGCATGCATTCCAGGACACCATTATGGATGCCCTGACTCGATATCAACGAATGCGTGGTAAAAACACCCTTTGGCAACCGGGCACCGATCATGCGGGCATAGCGACTCAGATGGTGGTGGAGCGCCAGCTGGCTGCTCAGGATAAGTCCAGACATGATTTAGGTCGTGATGCCTTTATCGATAAAGTATGGGAGTGGAAAAAACAATCCGGTGGCACAATCACCCAGCAATTGCGCCGTATGGGCGGCTCACTAGACTGGGAAAATGAGCGCTTCACCATGGATGAGGGCCTGTCGGATGCCGTACATAAGGTATTCATTCAGCTCTATGACGAGGGCCTGATATACCGCGGCAAGCGCCTGGTAAACTGGGACCCCATCCTGCACACTGCTCTTTCTGACCTGGAAGTGATTTCTGAAGAAGAGTCCGGCCATCTATGGCATTTCCGTTACCCCCTGAGCGACGGTTCTGGTCACCTGGTTGTCGCCACCACGCGTCCTGAGACCATGCTGGGTGATACAGCCGTCGCCGTACACCCGGATGACGAACGTTATAAACACCTGATCGGCAAAACCATTACTCTGCCATTAGTGGGCCGGCAAATCCCCATTATTGCTGATGACTATGTCGATATGGAATTCGGTACCGGTTGTGTCAAAATCACCCCTGCCCATGATTTCAATGACTATGAAATGGGTCAGCGCCATGATTTACCGATGATCAATATCCTCACCGTTGATGCATGCATCAACGACGATGCCCCACAAAAATATCGTGGTCTGGATCGCTACGAAGTCCGCGATATGGTGGTACATGACCTGGACGAACTAGGCCTGCTGGATAGCATTAAAGAGCATAAGCTGATGGTTCCTCGTGGTGATAGATCTGGCAGCGTAGTTGAGCCATATCTGACCGACCAATGGTATGTGAAAATTGCACCGCTTGCTGAGCCAGCGATTAAGGCGGTGCAGGATGGCAGCATTAAATTTGTTCCTGAAAACTGGAGCAAAACCTATTTCGAGTGGATGAACAATATTCAGGACTGGTGTATTTCACGACAGATCTGGTGGGGACACCGAATTCCTGCCTGGTATGATGAAGCCGGAAATGTGTATGTAGCAGACAATGAAGCTGAAGTCCGTAAAAAGTATCAGCTGGCTGATGACCTCACATTAACTCAGGACGATGATGTACTGGATACCTGGTTCTCTTCTGCCCTGTGGCCTTTTTCTACACTGGGCTGGCCAGAGAACACTGAACGTCTCAAGCAGTTTTATCCTACCAGTGTACTGGTAACCGGCTTTGATATTATCTTCTTCTGGGTCGCTCGAATGATTATGTTCGGCCTGAAGTTTATGGACGACGTGCCCTTCAAGGAAATATATATCCATGGCCTGGTTAGAGATGCCGATGGCCAGAAGATGTCTAAATCAAAAGGCAACGTACTAGACCCCATCGACATCATCGATGGCATCGACCTGGAATCCCTGGTCAAAAAACGCACCACCGGCTTAATGCAGCCTAAAATGGCACCGAAAATTGAAAAAGCCACGCGTAAGCAGTATCCAGATGGAATCCCGGCCTTTGGCACCGATGCGCTGCGCTTTACCTTTGCTGCCCTGGCAACCACCGGTCGTGATGTTGTACTGGCACCTGACCGTATCGCTGGCTACCGTAACTTCTGCAATAAAATCTGGAACGCTACCCGTTATGTATTAATGAATACTGAGGACCAGGATACCGGCATCGATAATCAGGACTGCAAATATTCACTTGCAGACCGCTGGATTCTGTCTCGCCTACAGCAAGTGGAGGACAATATACAGAAGCACTTTAACGGCTACCGTTTCGACCTGGCAGCACAGGATCTCTATTCCTTTGTCTGGGAAGATTATTGCGACTGGTATCTGGAGCTTTCCAAGCCGGTTCTTATGAAAGACCACTTCAGTGAATCCGAAAAACGTGGCACACGTAAAACTCTGGTACAGGTACTGGAAACTATTCTTCGCCTGAATCACCCGATCATGCCATTTATTACTGAAGAGCTATGGCACAGTGTTGCACCACTGGCTGGCATTAAAGGCGACACCATTATGCAACAGCCTTTCCCAGTATCCTCAGACGCACTAAAAGATGCTGATGCAGAAGCTGAACTGCAGTGGGTAAAGAATTTCATAATGGGTATTCGACGCATACGTTCTGAAAGTGATATTGCGCCTGGCAAGCCATTACCCGTTATTCTGCAAAATGCCAGTGAGCAAGATAAGCAACGTTATGAGGCCAATGAATCGTTCATTTTCACACTAGCAAAACTTGAATCCATCAGTTTCCTGAGCAATGATGAAGTCGCCCCTGAATCATCAACTGCTCTTGTCGGCGAAATGAAAATACTGATTCCACTCGCCGGTCTGATTGATAAAGATGCAGAACTGACTCGCCTTAGCAAGGAAATCGGCAAGCTGGAAGACAATCTCGGCAAGAGTAATGCAAAACTTGGGAACCCCGGTTTTGTTGACAAAGCGCCCGAAGCCGTAGTTAATAAGGAGCGTGAGCGCATTGCCGAAATGGAATCCGCATTAGAAAAACTAAAAGAACAGCTGGAAAAAATTTCAGCACTTTAAGGAGGATGAACGAGATATGAATGTTGCCCCTGAAAAACAGGAACAGATTCGCCAGTTCCATGCACCTTTGATTGTAAATGTTGTAAACTCAATCGCTGACACATCTTTACGTCCAGGCCTCGAGCAAGTATTAAAGGCGTCAGAAGAAAATGGCTGGGGTAATCTAGTCGGTGCCATACGAAAAGTTTTAAAAGGGCAACGTGATAGCAGTATTCTTAAAGGGCTCGACGAAGAAGATCAGGTTATTGTTGATTCTATTCTGCGCGGCATCCAGGACCCTTCCAGCCTGCCCAACCCGCAGCAGGAAGCCGATCCAACCCTGGCTGCTCCAATGCTAGCTCAGTTAATCCATTTGGCTGGCAAAGGCGACACTAACGCTCTCAGCAATCTCGGCCAGATGGCAGAAGCCATGTCAACCACACGCGGCGACCTGGCACGTTTCAGTACGCTGATTAAACCGATGGTTGATGGTGAACGTGATGTCGATCGGCTCTGTGACAAGATAGGCCCACAAGGTGAGTCACTGGTCGTTTCCATTCTAAATGAGTTAGCCAAACTCGATTCACATTAATTATCGTATGTTAAACGAGTTACTCGTTTAACATACGATAAATGCGTTTCTCAAACGCGCGTTTTAATTGCAGAATCTGTACAAACTGAACTTTGCTCTCTGCATTGAACGTCTGTAGTGACGCATTAATATCAGTCACATAAACATCTCTACGCCCCTGACTTTTAAAACGCTTTTTTAAGTTATCTATACATGCATTAATCGCAGCCAGTTGATATTCATGATATGAAAACTCAGCTTCTTCACAAACAAACGTTAGCTGTTCGGTTGAATCTTCGTGATCAATACTCAGTCCAATCTCATAGAAATTTTTCTCAGCCACTTCAGATGAAGTCGATGCGCTTATAAAGTCATAAGCACCTAATCGATTAAGTACAATATGATAAACTTCAACTGCCGGTTTTTGCGACTCTGAAAAACCCAGCTTGTCCAAGCTGGAATTAATATTACTGAAAAATTTAAACCAGTGAGCAATATATGCATTACGATCAACAAACACCTGTTTATCTCGAAACAGGCTGCCGTTTTCATCCAGCACCCACGTGTAACAGATCCCATTGATAAGTTGAAAAAAAACCTGACAAACATTAGCGCGATTATTCTGAAATATCTCTTTTAATGGATATTCAGTATATGCAAGACGCTCAAACTGAGTTGGTACAAACTCAGAAGAACAGGCCTCAAGATATCTGAGCATATCACGCTCACTTCCTAATTCCTTTGCCAACAACTGCTTATCTTCTGCCTTTACGGAACAGTACAAATCTTCAAACTTGAGAATAAAACGACCGTCCTTATGTCTTTTTACATAAAAGTATTCAACGATAGCATCATATATTTCCTGTAAACGATTAGCAGCAAAAGTACTATCACCGGTACCATACCCACTAAAATACAGCTTCCGTGGTGTGATACGCCGATCAAGAGATGCATGGTGAGTCCATTCACATAAGCAGTTGATTATCTCAACACCACCCCGAGAGCTTTTAGTGTATACATCACCCCAACTATCAACAATCACCTGATCGCAATTAACATGAGGATGAAGCGAATACTGATCAAAATCTCGCAAGATATTATGCGGGGTATCCCGGCCTGTTTTCTCTCTGCTACTCGGCACAGCATTCACCAGCACAAGCGACATTACTGGTACAACAGGTTTCTCAAGATCTGACTGTGTGACTCTGGAAACAGTCGCCGGATCGATATACTGCATTATCATTTCTAATACATAACGTGCTTCCGTTTGTCTGTATTGAAACAATGGACACTCTATTGATACCTGCGTAACATGGCTTACAACTCTATTCAGCCAACACCATGTTAACAGCCCTAACAGACTGGTAAAACCTTCTATCTTTTTTTCTACTGACTCAGATTGTTTGATAATTAATGACCAGTAACTCTCTTCTGCATTTATTACAACATGGCGTATAAGAATTTTATCCAGCAATATATCTGGAAGCACCTGACGATTGTATAACGGAATTCGATTGGCATTTTCACTGAGCGAGGCCAATACGTCATTAGCATGACCAACGGTAACTCTCTGTCTATCCGTTACATCCGCTTTCTGACTAAAGGCACTTATGATTCGAGAGAAAATTTCACGAATACTAAATATAAGCGCCTTATTCACATTCATAAAAGAAATTATATTATCAATCCCTTTCAATGAAACAGGCTGAAAATATCTCTCACCAACATATGCATCGATCACCAGATGATTTAATTTACTCGACATATTTTTTAAGCTAGATAACATGCGATCAATCGGCATTATACGTTTTTTGTGGGCCAGCGGTTCAAAGCTCTCAAATAAAATTTCAGCAAGCACAGTATAGTTATCTATTTCCTGACCCGTTTGATTGAAATATTGTTTGACTCGAGTAGACAAGCAGTCACTCTTAGGCCATTGTGTAATTTGCATATCCAGTATAGCCAGATTAATCAGGGAAATTTCAGGTTCATTTTTTACCTGCTGAACATACTTAATGGCTTGCTGGAGATAATCATATAGATCAATATCAGCAACTCCACCAAGATCTATACAGTTTTGCGGTTCAATCAGGCGAGCCTGTGAAATATAATCCACATAATTTCTGTAATCACTCTCAGATTCTGCAGGCACTAGCCACCAGAATGGCAATTTACCTGCCAACAAAATACTTTCTGCATAAAACTGTTTTAAAAAAATACTTTTATTAAGTTGTGATATGCTTTTAATCTTAAATTTATTAAATTTGTCTTCCGTAATTAAAATAAACTCAATATCCAAACCTTTTGCTTTGTACCATTTGGAGATATTATCTATTTTTTTCCTTATATCTGATAATTGCTGCGTATCCAGAGAATCTCTTACAAAAATCCAGCATCGATGCTTTAGATCCAGCATAGTACTCTGGAATATAATTGATTCGATAACTGGAAATTTAATTATCTCTTGTAGAGAATATTCGAATTTATAGTTCAGGCTTTTAGCCAAATTGACAACTGATGCCTCAGGTATATATCGATGGATCCCCATTGGCACATCTGGCCCACTATAACCCGGAAGCGTTCTATTATTAACTTGTAGCAATAACGGGATGAGCTTTATAAGAGGAGACTGCTCTGCACTGAAAATATTATTTAGTCTATCAATTTGCCTGTTATTCCATTCAAGATAGTTATCCCGTATATCTAGAACAGTTAATTCATTTTCAGCCTGCATCAGTAAAGTACCTGAAAACACGCTTTTTGAAATCATCTACTTTAAATGGCTTAGCAACATAATCATTCGCACCAGCACCAAGTGATTTTTTAACGTCAGTAACATCTGTACTTGATGTCAGCATTAGAATCGGGCATTTTTTCCAATTAGTATTCACCCTTATTTTTGAAACCAGTTGAATACCATTCATACCGGGCAAGCCAATATCCATCAGCACTACAGCAGGTGGCAGCATAGTATTCAGCAGGTTATTCGCGGTTATGCCATTATCAATTTCCATGAGTTCAATTTTTGCTTCGTACAGTATTCGCGACACCATCTTTCTAATAACTGGATCATCTTCTACCAGCAAAACTGTTTTTTTCTGTATATATGGCGACAAGTACTTAACTAAATTAACTGTAGAATATGGCTTAACAAAAAAACCATTCGCCCCATTATGTCTGGCGTTTTCCATAGCAGTTCTATTTTCGATACTGCTTACAACCATCATTATATAAGCGGAACTAGTTTTATCATTTTTCCGTAATTCCTTGCATAGCTCCAGCGAACTGGCATCATCTATTTTGCTATCAATGATAACCAGACTTATAATATCTCGACTTGAATCAAACTTATCAAGCCATTCTCTTGCTTGCTTGGCCGAATTTGTAATTTCTACATTTCGCAAAGCTAACTCTTCAAACCTGAGTTTTATATTTACAGCTGCTGTTTTTTCTGAATCAATAATCAGGATCATTATGTATATCTTAATTTTACACTTTAACTTCTTTTACTTTTGATAAAATAAAAGCACCTGCCACAAACAATATCAATATGGATAAAATTGAGTAACGATGATTTTCTGTCATTAGCGCAACACCACCCATTAACACTGGACCTATAATCGCAGCTGACTTACCTAACATATTGTAGATACCAAAATATTTCGCCGCCTGTTCTGGCGGAATCATACGAGCATAAAATGAGCGACTCATGGCCTGCACCCCTCCCTGAACAAGACCAATCATGATTGCTAGCATGTAAAACTCCTGCTCACTCTGCATTGAGTAGGCGAGAATGGTGACCAGGCCATATAAGCCGATTCCAGCAAGCAATGATTTTTTAACACCAAATCTCTCGCCCAGGTATCCATAAATAATAGCGGCAGGAAAACCAACAAATTGAGTAAGCAACAAGGCCATTATCAGGTCAGAAGAGTCAAACCCAATAGCCATTCCATAGTCAACTGCCATACGAATTATCGTATCAACACCATCTATATATATCCAGTATGCAATCAAGAATAGACGCGTCTGACGCTGGCTAAACACCAGCCGGAATGCGTCTATCGTTTGCTTCATCACAGACTCATGTCGGACACCAGGTACGCCCTGTTCATCTCGGCACCACAGCGCAAGTGGTAAGCTAAATACCAGCCACCAGATTGCCACCAGCATAAAACTCAACAAAATGACATCTATCGACTGTTCATAACCAAGCACTTCAGGCTGTCGTGCCAGATATACGCAGATAAACAATGATAGGCCGCCACCCAGATAACCAAGCCCATAGCCAAGGCCTGAGACTTTATCAATTTGTGCAGTCTGGCTTACTGGTACCAGCAATGCATCATAAAATACATTTGCAACCATAAAACCAATTGTCGCAACGACATATAAAGATAAGGCAAATTGCCAGCTCTGACCACCACCAGACAACATGGCAGTAGAACAGACACCCACTAACATAAAACCCATTAGCAAGGGCTTACGTACTTTATACTCATCGCCTAGCGCGCCGAGGAAAGGCGCAATTAGTACCACAACCAGACTAGCTACTGCATTACCTATACCTAACCAGAAGGTATTTTCAGCATCACTTAGCGTATCAGCCCAGTATGATTTAAATACAATGGGGAAAAAACCTGCAATTACTACAGTAGCAAACACTGAATTAGCCCAGTCATAAAGCGCCCAACTCATGATTGATTTATTTTTATACATATCTCAGTTTTAGCTAACTCATAATGACTGCCGATAGGCAATTCCCTTAAATAACCATTCAGCTCATAACGTACAGCATTTTATACCGAGCTGGTATATGCAAATCAGGAGTGTTTTTTTATATAACAAATGAATATACTTAGCTTAGGCCTAATCAGCAAATATAATAATATGAATCGTACATTTCTAATTTTTCTAATGGTTGGCACAGCAATGTTGATTGCCGTGATTGGCCAGCACCAGCCCGGCGTACAACTAGATTATTTACCCTGGGAAGTCGACACACTGGAAAATGGCAAGACCAGGGCTTTTGGTATAACCCTCGAGAAAACCACTGTACAGGAAGCCAACCAGATTTTCGCCAACTTTGCCGCTACCCGACTCGTGGTTAAAGCATCTGATGAAGCCGATATGCAGTTCCGTCTATTCGCTCATTACAATGAATTAGTGATCGGTGGATTGGTGACCCAGCTGGAGCTAGACTACCAGCTTAATCAGGATGAGCTTAAACAGCTCTATGACAGTCTACCTAAGAGTGACTCGATAAACCGCTCAATGGGTACAGTTGAATTAAAAATACCCAGTGAAGTTGAAATGAAATACCTCAATACTCCCGTCAACAAAATCACCTATATACCAACCATCAAGTACGGGAGCGAGCTTTTGATACAGCATTTTGGCCCCGCTTTAAACGAAACAACCGAAGCCGATGGCAGTCTGCGCTGGTCATACCCTGGATTTGGCCTTGAAATATTTCAACATGAAAACAAGCGGGAGCGTTTTGTTTACTCACCACTGAAATAATTCATTACACTTCATATACGCCGTGTTCTCGTGTTTCGAGGAAGCGAATATCCGGCCATCTCTCCTGCGTCATATCAAGATTAACCCGTGTCGGTGCGATATAGACCAGATCACCTGCATGATCCAGCGCAAGATTCGTTGAGGCCTTCGCCTTAAACTGCTCCAACATCTTCTCATCGTCACACTCAACCCAGCGTGCGGTTGTTACATTGACGTTTTCGAAACTACACTCAACGTTATATTCATTCTGTAGTCGATGCGCAACCACATCAAACTGCAGCACACCCACCGCGCCAAGAATCAGGTCATTATTATTCACCGGGCGATAAAGCTGCGTCGCGCCTTCTTCACACAACTGAATCAGGCCCTTCTGTAATGCCTTCATTTTTAATGGGTCTCGCAATTGTGCACGCCTGAATAATTCCGGCGCGAAATTCGGAATACCTCCAAACTGCAGGTCTTCACCTTTGGTAAAGGTATCACCGATACGTATCGTGCCATGATTATGAATACCAATAATATCACCAGCATAAGCCACTTCTGCATGACCACGATCTGATGCCATAAACGTCATCGCATCATTCAGTTTAATATCTTTCTGAATCCGCACATGCTTGACCTTCATGCCCTTTTCAAATTTACCTGAACAGATACGCAGGAATGCCACTCGGTCACGATGCTGTGGATCCATATTTGCCTGAATTTTAAATACAAAACCGGTGAACTTTTCTTCATCTGAATCGACAGTGCGTATATTTGTGTCCCGTGCTTTGGGCTGAGGCGCAAACTTATCTAGTGAATCCAGAAGCTCTTTAATACCAAAGTTATTAATCGCTGAACCAAAAAATACCGGCGTCAACTTACCCTGGCGATAGGCTTCAAGATCAAACTCATGACTAGCGCCTTTTACCAGTTCAATTTCATCCCGTAAATCCTGCGCCATACTACCCAGTTTTTCATCCAGTAATGGATTATCCAGACCCTCAATGACCTCACCTTCCTGTATTTTTCCACCATGTGTCGCACTAAATAAATGCACACAATTGTTATACAAATGAAAAACCCCCTTGAAGCTTTTACCCATACCAATCGGCCAGGTCATCGGTGCGCATTGTATATTCAGGATATTCTCTACATCATCCAGCAGATCAATTGGCTCACGAGCTTCACGGTCCATCTTATTTACAAAGGTGATAATCGGTGTATCTCGTAAACGGCAAACGTCCATTAATTTAATGGTTCGTTCCTCTACACCTTTTGCCGCATCAATGACCATTAAGGCGGAATCAACCGCAGTTAATGTGCGATACGTATCTTCTGAGAAGTCAGCATGGCCTGGCGTATCCAGCAGATTGATAATGCAGTCATTATGAGGAAACTGCATCACCGATGAAGTTACCGAAATACCCCTTTGTTTCTCCAGTTCCATCCAGTCTGAAGTTGCATGTCGCGCTGCTTTTCTACCTTTAACGGTTCCTGCCAGCTGGATTGCGCCACTAAACAGAAGCAACTTTTCTGTGAGTGTAGTTTTACCCGCATCAGGGTGAGAAATAATCGCAAAGGTGCGACGACGCTGCATTTCCTGGAGTAGCTCAGACATAATTAGGGATTCAGACAGGAGTTAAAATGAGTGGCGCATTATAGCGTATTTCAAGGGCAGACGGTAAGCACAAAGCCTAAGCCGAATAACGTTATAAATAACCAGTAGCCTAACGCACAATCAACCTGAAAGCTGCGTCACTGTTCGCTGGAATCATCATCTGGCTGAAACGCCTCAATATTAAGCGCTTTGGCGTAGACATAGGCATCTTCTCTGCCGTCTGGCGATGGGTAATAGGCTTTTCTCACACCAATCCGATTAAAGCCTTCCTGCTCATAAAGGTTTTGTGCAATCTCGTTCGACTCACGAACTTCCAGAAATATAGAGTCCGATAACCTTTCTTCTGCCAGCTGCATTAACTTATATAACATTCGTTTACCCAGCCCAGTACCCTGAACTTGTGGGTCCACACAAAGATTTAAAATATGCGCCTCATTCGCCGCAATCGATACCAGGCCATAAGCTAGCAGTCGATTATGCTGCTCATAGACCAGGCAATTGTATCCCACACGGATGCAATCATTGAAAATACCTTCGGTCCAGGGGTGAGTATAGACCTGGGACTCAATCAACATCACATCCGGTACATCCGCAAACGTCATTTTGCGAAAGCCACTCTCAAGATCTATTTCAGGATTGACTGCCATTGCTATTTCTAACTATCTGTTTCTAAAAGATCAGCTCTATTTTTCCAGCTGTTTTTTTATTTGTAGTAGATCCTGCCAGACTTTGCGCTTGTTATCTGCCGAATTGATCAACTCAGCTGGATGATAAGAGGCAAAAACAGGCACACCTAAATGCTGGTGATGACGCAGCCGAAGATCCATCAGGCCTTTCTGACTCACCAGTAACTGCTGGCTAACCTGCTCTCCCAGAAGCATGATTGCGCGTGGCTGAATCTGTTTAATCTGCGCTGTTAGATGATCATCACAGCAAATCAACTCTGAGGTATAGGGTGCTCGATCCTGAGGTGGCCGGCATTTAACCAGACTCGTTATAAAGACACTGGAAACCGATTCACCTATCGCTTTCAGCATCGCCTCAAGCATCTTCATTTCAACTGTTTCAAGAATCACATCCTGCCCTGCCTGATGCCCTGGCGCATGCACGATCAACATCAGACGAGCATGCGTATCGCCCTGCCCCGGTAGCGCTTGAGGCCTGCTAGCATGTAATTCACAGGCTGTACAATTAAGTATCGCCTGATTGATATCGTCCGTTGAATCTTCCTGCGCAACAGAGGGTGCTACCTCTGTGACAGTTACAGGTGCATTATCCTGAAGTACAAGAGTTGCCGACTTGGCTTCAGCAGGCGCTTCAGACACGGGCGCTATGGAGGGTGCCAGTGCTGTTGATATTTCTGCTACAGGAGGTGATTCAAGCGCTGGTAATTCAGGGTCATACCAGGTCTGTATACCCATAGCTTCGAGATACTGCTTACGCAGCGCTTCCGTCAGCACCTGGGGTACTGACGAATTGCCCTGCGTTTGCAAGTAATCGTTCACTGACTAAACATCACCCAGCTGTGGATGAGATCGATCACCTGCAGAAATCATAATACGATTAAGCGCATTGATGTAGGCCTTAGCTGAGGCGATCACGATATCAGTATCTGCACCCTGTCCATTGACGATTTTTCCATCCTTGGATAAGCGCACCGACACTTCTCCCTGGGAGTCTGTGCCACTGGTAATATTATTCACCGAGTACAGCTTCAGTTCGCTACCGCTGTGTGCAATTTTCTCGATCGCCCTGAATGCCGCATCAACTGGCCCGCTTCCCACTTCATCAGCCGACTGCTCTTTACCATCAAGTTGTACAACCACTTCAGCGTGTGGCTTTTCCCCTGTTTCAGAGCACACCTTAAGGCTCATTAGCTTCAGCTTTTCGTTGTCGGTACTCCAGCTGGAATCCGCCATCAATGCCTGAAGATCTTCATCGAAGATTTCATGTTTTTTATCCGCCAGATCTTTGAATCGAGCAAATACTGCATTCAACTCTTCTTCAGATTCCAGCTCAATACCCAGTTCATTCAAACGAGAACGTAGTGCATTACGCCCAGAATGCTTACCGAGAACAATTTGATTTTCATTCCAGCCGACATCCTGAGCTCGCATGATTTCGTAAGTCTCTCGGCTCTTTAATACACCATCCTGATGAATACCGGATTCATGGGCAAAGGCATTTGCTCCGACAATTGCCTTATTGGGTTGTACCGGGAAACCGGTAATTCCTGAAACCAGACGAGAGCAAGTCATAATCTGCGTCGTATCTAGGCTAGTATCACATTCGAACAGATCCTGTCGTGTGCGAACGGCCATAACCACTTCCTCAAGTGATGCATTACCAGCACGCTCACCCAGACCATTGATCGTACATTCAACCTGACGTGCACCATTCTGCACTGCCGACAATGAGTTGGCCACTGCCAACCCGAGGTCATTATGACAATGCACCGAGAAAATGGCCTTATCTGAGTTGGGTATACGCTCGATCAGGTTCTTGATCAGATTACCAAACTGATTTGGCAGGTTATAACCAACGGTGTCCGGGATATTAATGGTCGTTGCGCCAGCGTCGATAACCGCTTCTATTATTCGGCATAAAAAATCCAGCTCAGAACGGCCGGCATCTTCCGGTGAAAATTCCACATTATCGGTAAACTGTCGCGCCATTTTTACTGCATCGACTGCCTGCTTGAGTACATCATCAGGCTGCATACGCAGTTTCATTTGCATATGAATCGGCGAGGTTGCGATAAAGGTATGGATACGCGATGAGTTCGCATTTTTCAGCGCCTCACCCGCACGGCTAATATCTCTCTCCAGTGCACGGGATAATCCACAAATAGTACTGTCTTTTACCGCATCGGCGACGGCTTTTACCGCTTCAAAGTCACCTTGTGAGGCGATTGGAAAACCGGCTTCTATGATATCAACCTTCATCCGCTCCAGTGCACGGGCAATATGCACTTTTTCGTCTTTCGTCATGGATGCGCCAGGGCTCTGTTCACCATCGCGCAAGGTGGTATCAAAAATAATTAATTTGTCTTTGCTCATTGTCTAGATTCCGCATCTGTCCTGCAAATCAGTGTAAATCGGGTTATTTTGAATGCGTATTTCGCCTCGCCAGAACTTATTATCTGCCTTACGGCAGTAGCAGTGAGAGTACGTATAGAGGAAGTAGAAACAGGCAGGACAGAGCATGAACTGCATTGGAGCAGGACTCAGACTGATATGCGTTGTTTACTCTGCTTGAATTCATCATCATTAAAAAATGGTTTCTACTGACAAAACTATAGCGACTTAACCGCCCTTTGCCAAGCCCTATTTTTAAGACGGTATCTTACGCCCTAACTTGCGAATACGCCTCACCAAACTGAGTATCGGCCCTGACAGGGTATAGAGACCAAACACCAGTAACAACACTTTAGAGGTGTCCAGTGCCGCCAGCGCCAACACTATAATTACAATAAATATCGAAAAGAAAGGGACTTTGCCTTTAAAGTGCACTTCCTTAAAGCTATAAAACAGGATATTACTGACCATTAACAGCCCCAGCACAATGGTCAGCACCACCACGAATTTTGCCAGATCAGCACCGTTCACCGCGTTATCTACACCGACCCAGACCAGACCTGCAATGACTGCAGCTGCTGATGGACTAGGCAAACCCTGAAAATAACGCTTGTCTGCGGTTCCCACCTGGGTATTAAAGCGTGCCAGTCGCATCGCTGCACAGGCAGTATAAACAAAGGCTGCCAGCCAGCCGAGCTTACCCCATTGCCAGCCGAGATCCACCATCGAAGCCAGTGACCACTGATAAACAACCAGAGCAGGTGCCAGACCGAATGACACCATATCGGAGAGACTATCAAACTCTGCACCAAACTCACTTTGCGTATTGGTCATACGAGCCACCCGACCATCAACACCATCCAGAATCATTGCAATAAAAATAGCAATAGCTGCTTTTTCAAAGTGCCCGTTCATCGATGCCACGATGGCGTAGAAGCCTGCAAACATCGCTGCCGTGGTAAAAATATTTGGCAATAGATAAATGCCACGACGACGATAAGGGACTTTAGGTTTTGATTCCATGCTCAACTGTTCTTTTAATGATGCTTCACTGACTTAATGTCAGACAGACATTTAATAATATACTGGATTCTAACAAGGGTTAAGCAACTCGTGAAAATTAATTCACTTTGAAGTCTGGGTAGTATTTTTATGGCACATACAACAAAGGGGCGAAACCGCCCCCTTGTTGTAGACTAGACATAACCAACAATTAGTTCTTTGCCTTATCCACGATCTGATTTGCTTTGATCCATGGCATCATCTCACGCAATTGTGCACCAACTGTTTCAATTGGGTGTGCAGCATTGTTACGACGACGCGCAGTCATTTCTGGGTAGTTTGTCATACCTTCAAGGATAAACTTCTTGGCGTACTCACCATTCTGAATATCTTTCAGTGCCTGACGCATCGCCTTACGGCTTTCTTCATTAATAACACGCTCACCGGTAACATACTCACCGTATTCAGCATTATTAGAGATTGAGTAGTTCATGTTGGCAATGCCACCTTCGAACATCAGATCAACGATCAGCTTCAGTTCGTGAAGACACTCAAAGTAAGCCATTTCTGGTGCATAGCCAGCTTCTGTCAGTGTTTCAAAGCCCATTTTAACCAGCTCAACCGCACCGCCACAAAGTACTGCCTGCTCACCGAACAGGTCAGTTTCTGTTTCATCTTTGAAGGTTGTTTCGATAATCGCAGTACGACCACCACCAACACCAGAGGCATATGACAACGCTAGTTCTTTCGCTTTTCCAGACGCATCCTGGTATATCGCAATCAGATCAGGTACACCGCCACCACGAACGAATTCGCTACGTACTGTATGTCCGGGTGCTTTAGGTGCAATCATAATCACGTCCAGATCTGCACGAGGCACGATAGCGTTATAGTGAATCGCAAAGCCATGAGCAAATGCCAGGGTTGCACCCTGCTTCAGATTTGGCTCAATTTCAGCTTTATAGAGTGCTGACTGAATTTCATCTGGCGCCAGAATCATAATCACATCAGCGGCAGCCACTGCTTCAGGAATACTGCTTACTGGCAGACCTTCATTTTCAGCTTTAACCGCTGAACTTGAACCTGGACGTAACGCAACAGTCACATCTACACCTGAGTCTTTAAGGTTCAGTGCGTGTGCATGCCCTTGTGAGCCGTAGCCCACAATCGTTACTTTTTTATCTTTGATTAACGAAAGATCACAGTCTTTATCGTAATAAATATTTAAGCTCATAAGTTTGCTCTCAAATTAATTAATGCGTTAAACGGCGAGGGTTTGTTCGCCACTTGATATGCCAATTGCGCCTGAACGCACCACTTCGTGAATCTTGATACTGGATAAAGATGAGATAAAACTATCCAGCTTTTCACAGGTATCCGTCAACTCTACGGTATAGGTGGTATCCGTTACGTCAACAATATGGCCATTGAATATATCCACCAGGCGCTTCACTTCATCACGTGCCGCACCAATGGCTTCTACCTTGGCCAGCATCAGTTCACGCTCGATGTGTTGTGACTCAGTTAAATCAACCAGCTTCACTACATCGACTAGTTTGTTTAACTGCTTCTGAATCTGTTCAACAATTTCATCTGTGCCTGAAGTCACAATCGTCATGCGTGACAGGGTTTCGTCATCTGTCGGCGCAACTGAGAGCGACTCAATATTGTAGGCACGGGCTGAAAACAGGCCTGCTACTCGGGAGAGCGCGCCTGATTCGTTTTCCAGTAAAATCGAAATAATGTGCTTTTTCATACTAAATCAGAATCATTTCATTGAGACCCGCACCAGCAGGAATCATAGGATAAACATTTTCTTCACGATCAATCATAAAGTCGAGGAATACAACACGGTCTTTGTATTTACCAAACGCGTCTTCAAGCGCCTGACGAACATCTTCAGGCTTTTCAATACGAATACCCACATGGCCATAGGATTCGGCGAGTGCAACAAAATCCGGTAACGACTGCATATACGAACTCGCATAGCGTCGCTCGTAGAAAAACTCCTGCCATTGACGAACCATGCCCAGATAACCATTATTCAGGTTGATTATCTTCACTGGTAAATCATATTGAGAACAGGTTGATAGCTCTTGAATACACATCTGAATACTACCCTCACCTGTCACACAGGCAACAGGCTCACCAGGATGCGCCAACTGAACACCCATAGCCGCAGGCAAACCAAAACCCATGGTGCCCAGTCCACCAGAGTTTATCCAACGACGTGGCTTATTAAATCCATAATACTGTGCAGCAAACATCTGGTGCTGGCCCACATCCGATGTCACGAACGCGTCACCTTCAGTCACTTCGTGCAATTGCTCAATAACAAATTGTGGCTTAATGGTGCCGCTATTACGGTTGTATTTCAGGCAATCCTGTGCGCGCCATTCACTGATTTGCTGCCACCAGGATTCAATCGCTGATTTATCCAGTCGCTTGTCAGAAGCCTCAATCATCTCATTAAGCTTGGCCACCACTTCTTTCACGTCACCGACGATGGGCACATCAACTTTAACGTTTTTAGAAATAGAGGCTGGATCTATATCAACATGCACAATACGCGCATCTGGACAGAATTTCTCCAGATTCCCTGTTACCCGATCATCAAAGCGCGCGCCAATTGCGATTAATACATCGCAGTGATGCATGCTCATATTCGCTTCATAGGTACCATGCATACCGAGCATACCGACATATTGCTCATCGCTTGCCGGATAAGCACCGAGCCCCATCAGGGTATTGGTAATTGGTGAGCCCAGTAACTGGGTGAACTTAACCAATTCATCACTCGCATTACTGAGCACAACCCCACCACCGGTATAGATCATGGGTTTTTCAGCTTCCATAATAAGCTCATAGGCTTTCTTGAGCTGACCAGAATGACCTTTTACTGTCGGATTGTAAGAACGCATTTTGCTTTCACGAGGGTAAGTAAACTCAGCACGTTCAGCAGTAATATCTTTCGGTATATCAATAACAACAGGACCAGGACGCCCTGTTGTTGCCACATAAAACGCTTTCTTGATGGTCTCAGATAGCTTGCTGATATCTTTTACCAGAAAATTATGCTTAACCACGGGCCGGGTAATACCGACAGAATCAACTTCCTGGAATGCGTCATTACCAATCAGCGGTAGTGGCACCTGACCAGTTATCACCACCATTGGAATAGAGTCCATATAGGCAGTAGCAATCCCTGTTACCGCATTAGTCGCGCCCGGACCAGAAGTGACCAGCACCACGCCCGGCTTGCCCGTACTACGGGCGTAACCATCCGCTGCATGTGTGGCCGCCTGCTCATGACGCACCAGAACATGCTGCAGCTTATCCTGCTGGTACAATGCATCATAAATATGCAGTACCGCACCACCAGGATAACCAAATAGATGCTCAACACCTTCTTCTATCAGGCTCTGAACAACGATTTCAGCACCGGTCATTTCCACCTTAGATGTCTCCAAACCTTTAAAAAACCTTATAAATCATACACTTTTGACTTTGCACAAGAACATGCAAGCCGCACAGTTTAACCTATAATGCTTATCAGGTCATCCCACTTTATCCAGCGGGAGGCAGATTTAGGCAAATCTTTACCGCAAAGACAAAAAAGCCCGACCATGAAAACCATGATCGGGCTTTTTGATGAGACTAGTGGCTCTTTAATCAGTAGCTCTAATTAGATTTCATAAACTGATTAGAAATCCTCGTCTTCAACCTTACCACCGGCAACAGACGTCAGCACGTCACGAATAGCATCAGGTGTTGGCATGATATTCATAAAGCTATTTGAACCCATCATCGCCAGATCAGTGAAATTGATCGCAATACGGAAACGTGCATGCAGTGCTTCAGCTTCTTTACCACGCACCAGAATCTCATAAGGCAGGTGTGCAGTAGAACGCAGTGGCTTGAAATCGATTTCACTCATGATGAAACCTTCGTCCATGTATTTCTTACCTTCGTTAGGCGCTTTCATAGAAACACCGAACAGGGTCTGCGAAGTACCTGGAATCTTGATCTTGTAAACCTGTGCAGTACCGCTCTTACCAGCACTCAGGTTCTTTTCAACTTCTGCAACCATTGCATCATGACTACCTTTAGATGCTAGCTCTAGTGGCTCATCAAAGTATTCCATACCGAATGTATAGTGGTACTCATTCAGGTCTTCAGCATCATGCGCTTCATCAGGACCAAAGTCCTGAATGTGACCCAGAGCAGCCTTTAATGCAGCAGATGTTTTTGGCAGCTTTTTATTAACACGGTATGCATAAGTCATGTAAGTAGGGTTAGTGTAAGACACCTGCACCTTACCACCGATTTCAGTCAGCGAGATACGCTGCGCCGCAACATAACCACCACGTGGCTGAGATGCCGCTGCTTTTTTCAGTTCATCGTTAGTAACAACGATAATGTGAGCGCCTTTATAAGGAGCATATTCACCAGCTATTTCGAAGCCGTTATCTGTCAGAGCTTTTTTAGCACCTTCCAGCTTATCAGCAATTGTGCCCGCATCGTTTGATGCTAAAGCAAATGGCAGGTATTTTTCAGCAGCTTGCGCAGTTGCAGCCGCCAGACTAACTAACATTGCAAAAGCAACAGTAGCGAGTGACTTAGTTTTCATTTTAATAACTCCATCCCCTAAAAATATAAGGTGTTTTTTAATAGTTGAAACCACGCTTAATATAACGTTGGCTAAAAATAAACGTCGAGCCGTATGCTTGTCAACGGAAATATCTTTAATGACGATAATTAAGATTATTAGCAAATACTGATCAATAATTTTAACTTAACGAATCCATTTACAACGATAAATCCACTCCAAACAAAAAGACCGAACATTTATTGTTCGGCCTTTTTGATACACGGAAGTTCCACTAAAAATTAGAACTTCATAGTGTAAGTGCCCTGTAGTTCGAATTGATCCATTTCAAGCTTTATAGTCGTAGTATCAAATTGCGCGCTTCCAGTCACATCATTAGTCGGCGCATACATGCCTGCAAAGGTAAACTCGGAGCTTGAATCAATATCCATTGTAAAGCCGAAGGTCAGATGCGTATCCATCACCGCAGGTGCCAGGATATTAAACAGTGCCTGACTTCCATTGGGTGGAGACGTCTGCGTGCC